>NZ_SSNB01000001.1:0-300000 GCF_006175905.1 Streptococcus oralis | reverse complement strand
GAAAAGCTAAATTCTCCAATTGATTTAGAGAAAATTAAATTTCTTAGTCAAAATGAAACAAACGAAGTTAAGACATTCATGGTGCAAGAATATTCACGATTTATAACAAAAGTAAATGGTCTTGATTTTAATGGGTGCGTTCTTTATGGTTTAAAAGCAGATGATAGTTGTTCTTCAGAGATTTATGATTTCTTTGAGTATAATAAAATTTGGCATGAAGTCGAAGAAAATAAACAGTTTGTTTTTATTGGAGAGAACAATATTAGTTGGTTTGTATATAATCCTAGTAATGATGAATATTTAGAATTGGATATGCCATCTGCGGATGTAGTTGAAAAATTTAATTCTTTAGATGATTTACTTGAAAGTTTTCTTTCAGATGCTCTTGAATGTGCCTCTTAAAAAGATAGGTAAAATATGATAAATAATTTTCCAACGGTAGATATGGAATCCATCCAGAAGGAACATAATGGAAATAGTTTGAACTGATAAACGGCCACCCTCGAGGCGGTCTTTTATTGTTTTCCAAACGCTAGTCCATAGGGTTTATGGTATACTGGGATTATAGAGTCAGTTAATTTGGTGATAATCTGGCAGAGGTATCATCAAACTCTAACGCCTTTTGTGAGAATTTCCATAAGAGTGTAGTGAAACTGAAAGATAACATAGCTCATGCTGGAGCAAACTTTAAGAGGAGAATCAAATGAAATACGATAAAATTAAAATTGCACAGGAAATAGCCAGAGCTGTAGGGGGAGTTCCTCAAGCCTATACATTTAGAAATCACGATAACAAATTAGATATATTTATTGGAGAGAATCGTCCGGACGATGATTTAACAACTGCAGCAACAATCGGTTTATCAGAATATACCATTTATCGTCGAATAAATGATAAGCCTTTAAGAGTTGAAATCATTGGAGCAGCTGATGCAGAGCTGGAATATTTTCCAAATATTATAGCAGACTGTGGTTTTAATATCGTGAGAGGAGAATATAGCATCTCTCTTGGGGCAGTCTATCCAAATATAATTAGAAATTACTATCCAAATGCAAAAGTAAATCATATATTTTTCACTCAGCCTTTCTTGTGGGAACTAGAGTCTTTTGATTTTGATGAAGAGTATGTTACGTGGCTACAAGCTATCCCTATTACAGAAGCTGAGCTTCAATTTATAGAAAAGCATGGAGTCGAAGTAGGAGCGCAGAAGTTGGAAGCATTGTTTGAAGAGCATCAGATAGATGTTTATGATTTTATGAGGCCTTCTGTAGTGTAATAAATTTTTTATCTTTTTTCAGGAGCAGGGGTAGAGACCTGCTTTTTTTAAAACTCATCAATATCCGTTGTATGTCCGATCTTTCTTTCAGCTGACGTGCGAATTCCGTCATTGATGGAATCTACTACATATCTGATTGGAATGAGGCACGCAATTTTATAGAGTAGCTCTCCGAAAGGAGCTGGTAGCTACGATGAACACTCTATGGATTTGGATTTTTGCCTTACAATTTATTGGGTCAAAAAAATTTTTGCTCTAACCACCTTCGAGGTGGTCTTTTTGCAGTTTATCAAGGAGTGGGATATAGGGTTTATGGTATACTAGAGATACAGATAAAATTTGAACACACCAACCGGAGGAATATATGGAACAACAGATTAATGAGAAAATTATTGAAATCGTGCATCAAGCCAATGATATGATTCCAGTTGAGTGGGATGATTTGTATATTAGTATTGAATTAGATAGAACATTGAGTGGAGGGATTTATTTCTTTTTTAAAAGCTTGAATGAGTATCAATATTTTTTAGATATTCCAAGTTTATACTCACTATCAAGTGAAGTGTTTGATAAAGAATACGACATTTTATTTGAAAAAGCACAAGAACTGAAAAAAATATTTTTAGAGAATGACCAAGCAGATTGGTATATTTGTATTATCCATTTAGATGATAACAACAAGCTTTCAGTCGACTATGACTATGCTCCATGGTTAGAAAGTGGTTATGGGCCAGTCATTCGTAAGAACTTTTTCAGATATAAGTTTCTTGGTTTTGAGCCAAGAAACGAAAAAGAGCTTGAACAGTTCAAGGCTATGGAAGCCTTCCAGCAGGAACATAATCAAAAGTAGCATAAGCTTGATTAAATTTTGAAGAATGTGATTTTTTGAGCATTGCTGTTAATGCGAATCGGAGGAAAAAATGCTAGAAAACTTTATTAAAGTGGCAGATATGCCCAAAGATGTTATTGAAAAATATAAAAATCAAGTTCCAGCTGAGTTGGTTCAAATTTGGCAGGAGGATGGTCTGGGAACCTTTTTAGATGGTTATTTGAAGGTGATTAATCCAGAGGATTATCTTGAACTTCTCCAAGATAGTTATTTCAGAGGAGATGTCGCTTTTCCTATGTTTGTAACAGCATTTGGAGATATTATTACTTGGGAAAAGAATACCTACGTGGGAATTGTCCAATATAATATTCAAGATTTGGATATTATGATTAAGCGTATGGACCGTTTCATAGAGTATGTTGATGATGAAGATTTCAAAGACGATTATTTCGATATTCCACTCTACAAAAAAGCGGTCGCCAAACATGGTCAATTAGCCTACGATGAGTGTTTCGGTTTTGTTCCTTTGCTGGCCTTGGGAGGCGTAAAAGATGTAGACCACATGGATAAGGTAAAAGTCTTGGAGCACATTTACCTCATGTACCAGCTTACAGGTGGTGTGATGGACGACTAGGAGTTGCTATTTCTTTTTTGAGAACAGTGTGAGGGAATAAAATTCCCTTCCAAATGCAAAACACAAGAACCTCAGAGGAATTCTCTGAGGTTCTTTGCGTTTTAGTTTCCATATTTTTGGTAAAAATCGACCTTGACCTGGATAAAGGTTTCGGCTTCGCGTAGTAGTTGCAGGAGGGTGGCACGGGTTTCAAACTCCTCACGTGTTTTCGGGAGACTCCGATTGCGGAAGACTTGCAGATAGCGTTCGATGTCATCAAGTAGGTCATGAGCAGGATTGGTCTGACTTAGCTGAGCAGCAATCTTAGAAAAGAGCTGGGCCAAGATCAAACTCTCACTTGCGGCCAGATGACAGGTATTGATCTGCTGGGCCATATTTCGCAGGATGCGACTTTGTCTCTGTCTCATCTCAAAGTAGTGGATGTGGTAGTCCGTCTGGTGAAAGAGATGGTCCGAGTGATCCAAATAAACCAGTTTGAGAGCTTCATCGAGGAGCTTGTCTAATTGGTCAACGAGTTGGGCTTGATTGCGTCCGTCTCCTCTTGACAGATAGTATTTAAAACGAAGCAGGATGTCTTTTAATTTTTCTTCGACCTGAAGGTGGTAGCTTTGGATGGCTTTCTCACGAGAGGGCATGTAAAGGTTGACCAACAGAGCAAAGCTTGTCCCGATGAGAAAGAGGAGTACTTCATTAAGCAAGAGCTCTGGGGAAGTAGACTCCTGTATCAAGAGATGACCGACCAAGACACTGCTAGGGGTGATGCCGATTTCCCAACCCATTTTATAGGCTAAAGGGACATAGAGAGCCAGATAGAGGCCCAGACTCCAGATGTGAAAGCCCGTCAGCTGAAAGGCTAGAACACCGATAGCGAGCGCTAGGATCATGGAAAAGAGGCGGTTACGTGCTAATTTCAGCGTGCTTCTGCGTGTGTCGGAGAGGCTTAAGAGGGCGATAATTCCAGCTGAAACTGCTGATGATAAATCTAAAAAATAAGCGAGAAAACAAGCGAGACAGGTCGCTAAGATCAGTTTTGTCGTACGTTGAGTGAGGGACATGAAAATTTCCTAAACTAATAGAATCAAGTGTTTAACGAGGAATCAGAGACTAGGGACGAAGTTTTCGGTTTGTAGCATACTCGGCAACTGCTGTAAAGAGGACATCTGTTGAAGAGTTCAGGGCTGTTTCACAGGAGTCTTGCACGACCCCAATCACAAATCCGACTCCGACAACCTGCATAGCCAAGTCGTTGGAAATCCCAAAGAGGCTACAAGCCACAGGAATGAGGAGAAGGGATCCCCCAGCGATTCCAGAGGCCCCGCAGGCAGAAATGGCAGCCACGACACTGAGCACAAATGCTGTCCCAAAGTCTACCGAGATTCCGAGTGTGTTGACGGCAGCCAGGGTCAGGATATTTATGGTAACAGCAGCGCCAGCCATATTGATAGTCGAACCAAGCGGGATGGAGATAGAGTAGGTGTCAGGATTCAGTCCCAAGTCTTGGCAGAGTTTCATATTGACAGGGATATTTGCAGCAGAGCTACGAGTGAAAAAGGCTGTAATACCACTGACACGTAGGCATTTCAAAACAAGGGGATAGGGGTTTTTCCTCATAAAGAGAAAGGCGATGAGCGGGTTGATGATGAGAGCGACAAAGGCCATAGTAGCAATCAAAAGTCCTAGGAGGACACCGTAGTTAGCCAAACTGGCAATGCCCTTGTCAGAGATGGTCTTGAAAACCAAGCCTAAAATCCCAAAGGGAGCTAGGTTGATAATCCATTCCACGATTTTAGAGGTGACATCTGCCATGGTTCTCAGTAATTCTTTACTGTGTTTACTTGCCTCTCTCATAGCTAAGCCAAAGATAACTGCCCAAGAGAGAATACCGATATAATTGGCTTCAACAATGGCATTCAAGGGATTGTCCACCAGTTTGAGCAGGAGATTGCTGAGAACTTGGGTAATTCCATCAGGAGCGGTAACTTCTGTATTAGCACTGGTCAAAGCAATCTGAACCGGCAGTAGAAAGCTGGCCAGGACGGCTGTCAGGGCAGCAGCGAAAGTCCCAATCAAGTAGAGGAGGATGACAGTCTTCATATTGGTACTTTGCCCTTTCTGATGTTGGGAAAGAGCATTGGCAACAAGGGCAAAAACCAAAATAGGAGCGATGGCTTTCAGTCCTCCTACAAAGAGATCGCCAAGTAGACCAATTCCTGTAAAACTAGGAAAGAAGATTCCTAATGAAGCGCCCAAAAGCATACCAATGAGGATTCGTTTGATGAGGCTTGCCTTGGTCCAGGCTCTAATGATTCGTTTCATAGCAGTCTCCTTCAAAATGTATTGTTTATAATTATAGTATAAATATGCTATAGAGGCAAGTGATATTTTGAAAACAGGGCCGATAATTGAATAATTATGAAAGAAAAGAGAAGGGCGATTTTATGGTATAATAGGGAAAAGGAGTTTTATATGCAAGATTTTTTTCAACGCTATTTTGATAAACTTGATTTAACAACCATGTTAGAGAATCTCTTGACCAAGGTGATTTCTCTTTTGATTTTGTTTTTACTATTTTATATAGCTAAAAAGATGCTTCATGCAACTGTACGAAAGATTGTCAAGCCCTCGCTTAAATTTTCCAATCGAGATGCAGGAAGACAAAAGACTATCTCCCGTTTGCTGGAGAATGTCTTTAACTACATTCTTTATTTCTTTCTGCTCTACTGTATCCTGTCTATTTTAGGTTTGCCAGTTTCTAGCCTCCTTGCTGGTGCGGGGATTGCCGGGGTGGCCATTGGTATGGGGGCGCAAGGCTTTCTATCCGATGTCATCAATGGCTTTTTCATCCTCTTTGAACGCCAGCTTGATGTGGGCGATGAAGTGGTTCTCACAAATGGACCGATTACCGTTTCTGGAAAGGTCGTTAGCGTAGGGATCCGTACAACTCAACTGCGAGGTGACGATCAAGCCCTTCACTTTGTTCCAAATCGTAATATCACCGTCGTCAGCAATCTATCTCGTACTGAATAGGCCGGCTATTTTAGCAGATTTGTGGTACAATAGAAGGAGTTTGGTAAAGGAGAGAGTATGCTATTTGTAGAGAAAAAATTAGGTCACGATTGTACGTGGATAGACCTTGATGTAGACAAGATTAAAAACATGGAAGACCTTTCGGATGTCTATGGATTGGACAAGGAAACCATCGAGTATGCTCTGGATAGAAATGAGCGTGCCCACATGGACTATCACCGTGAAACGGGAACGGTAACCTTCATTTATAATGTTCTTGACTTAGAAAAAGACAAAGAATATTATGAAGCGATTCCGATGACCTTTATCGTTGAAAAACAACGGCTGATCACAATTAGCAACCACAAGAATAGTTATGTGATTAAACGAATGGCATCCTACCTTGAAAGCCATGAAGTTGTTTCAATCTACAAATTTCTTTTTGCCAGTTTAGAGATTATTAGCAATGCTTATTATCCAGTGATTGAAGAGATGGATAAAGGTAAGGATGAAATCAGTGCACTTCTTCGTCAAAAAACAACTAAAAAAAATCTTTTTGCTCTCTCTGACTTGGAAACTGGTATGGTTTACCTGACTGCTGCTGCCAAACAAAATCGTCTCCTCTTGGAACATATCCAAGGACATGCCCTTTATCGCAGTTTTAACGAAGTTGAGAGAGAACAGTTTGACGATGCCATGATTGAAGCGCATCAGTTGGTTTCGATGACAGACTTGATTTCTCAAGTTTTGCAACAACTCTCAGCCTCTTACAACAACATCCTAAATAATAATCTAAATGATAATTTGACAACTTTGACAATTATCTCAGTCTTGCTAGCTATCCTTGCAGTTATTACAGGATTCTTCGGAATGAATGTTCCCTTACCGTTTGCAAATGAACCAAATGCTTGGATTTATATTTTGCTAGCTAGTCTCATTTTATGGGTAGTCTTAGCCCAATATTTAAAGAATATTGCTAGAAATTAAAAAGAAAAGGAGCCAGAATGGCGATTGAAAATTACATGCCAGATTTTGCTGTGGAAGCAGTTTATGATCTGACAGTCCCAAGCCTGCAGGCGCAGGGGATCAAGGCTGTTTTGGTCGATTTGGATAATACCCTCATTGCTTGGAACAACCCTGATGGGACGCCAGAGATGAAGCAATGGTTACATGACCTTCGGGATGCAGGCATTCGCATCATAGTGGTATCAAATAATACAAAAAAACGGGTACAACGCGCAGTTGAGAAGTTTGGGATTGATTACGTTTATTGGGCCTTGAAGCCTTTCACTTTTGGGATTGACCGTGCCATGAAGGAATTCCACTATGAGAAAAATGAAGTGGTCATGGTCGGCGACCAACTTATGACGGATATACGAGCAGCGCATCGTGCAGGCATTCGCTCTATCTTGGTCAAGCCCTTGGTTCAACATGACTCTATCAAGACGCAGATTAACCGAGCTCGCGAGCGTCGTGTCATGAAGCAAATTACTGAAAAGTACGGACCGATTACATATAAAAAAGGAATCTAACTATGGAAGAAATTCTCTGTATTGGTTGTGGAGCAACCATTCAGACGACAGACAAGGCTGGTCTTGGATTTACTCCCCAGTCGGCACTTGAAAAAGGGTTGGAGACTGGCGAAGTTTATTGCCAACGCTGTTTCCGTCTTCGTCATTACAATGAAATCACAGATGTCCAGTTGACGGACGATGATTTCCTCAAGCTCTTGCACGAGGTGGGTGACAGTGATGCCTTGGTGGTCAATGTCATTGATATCTTTGACTTTAATGGCTCTGTCATCCCTGGCTTGCCACGCTTTGTATCGGGCAATGATGTCCTCTTGGTTGGAAATAAGAAAGATATCCTGCCCAAGTCTGTTAAACCGGGCAAGATTAGCCAGTGGCTGATGGAGCGTGCCCACGAAGAAGGACTTCGTCCAGTGGATGTCGTCCTGACTTCAGCACAGAATAAGCATGCTATTAAGGAAGTCATTGACAAGATTGAACACTACCGTAAGGGCCGCGATGTCTACGTAGTTGGGGTAACCAACGTTGGAAAATCAACTCTCATCAATGCAATTATCCAAGAAATCACGGGTGACCAGAATGTCATCACGACTTCACGATTCCCAGGAACAACCTTGGACAAGATTGAGATTCCGCTTGACGATGGATCTTATATCTACGATACGCCGGGAATCATCCACCGTCACCAGATGGCCCACTACTTGACGGCTAAAAATCTCAAGTATGTCAGCCCTAAAAAGGAAATTAAGCCCAAAACCTATCAGCTTAATCCTGAACAAACCCTATTTTTAGGTGGTCTCGGACGCTTTGATTTCATCTCAGGAGAAAAGCAAGGTTTCACCGCTTTCTTTGACAATGAACTCAAACTCCACCGTACCAAGCTTGAAGGCGCTAGTGCTTTCTACGACAAGCACCTCGGAACCCTTTTAACGCCACCAAATAGCAAGGAAAAAGAAGATTTTCCAAAACTAGTCCAACATATCTTTACCATTAAGGACAAAACCGATCTAGTCATCTCAGGCCTAGGCTGGATCCGCGTAACAGGCACCGCCAAAGTCGCCGTCTGGGCACCAGAAGGCGTAGCAGTCGTCACACGAAAAGCAATTATTTAAACACAGAAAGGAAAGAGTTGTCTGGATTCGAGCGAGCTCTGCGAGCCTATAACGAATACTTTTCGCCGTGGTGTCAGTTGGTACAAGGAGTTGTACCAACAAAGGAAAATTTGAGACCTTAGGCTCAAATTTTAGTCATGAAAGTCCGAAGGACTTTGCTGACGTCCGTCACCACTTCAGAAAAGTATTAAAAGAAACTCTTTTTAAGAAATTATGTCATTAACATCAAAACAACGTGCCTTTCTCAACAGCCAGGCACACACCCTCAAACCCATCATCCAAATCGGGAAAAATGGACTTAACGACCAAATCAAAACCAGCGTCCGCCAAGCTCTTGACGCCCGTGAATTGATTAAAGTTACTCTCTTGCAAAATACAGATGAAAACATCCACGAAGTGGCTGAAATCTTGGAAGAAGAAATCGGTGTGGATACTGTCCAAAAAATCGGACGCATCTTGATTTTGTTTAAACAATCCAGCAAGAAAGAACATCGCAAGATTTCCAAAAAAGTCAAAGAAATCTAAACACCTACTCCAAACAACTGTTTTTACAGAGAATTAAAGGAAGACGAGCCTATGGCAATCGAATTATTGACTCCCTTTACCAAGGTAGAGTTGGAGCCAGAAATCAAGGAGAAAAAACGCAAACAAGTCGGGATTCTAGGGGGAAATTTTAACCCTGTTCACAATGCCCATCTTGTTGTGGCGGACCAAGTACGACAACAGTTGGGGCTGGACCAGGTCCTGCTTATGCCCGAATACCAACCACCTCATGTAGATAAAAAGGAAACCATCCCCGAGCACCACCGTCTCAAGATGCTTGAGTTGGCGATTGAGGGGATTGAAGGCTTAGCCATTGAAACTATTGAGCTGGAGCGCAAGGGCATTTCTTACACCTACGACACTATGAAGATTTTGACAGAGCAACATCCAGATACGGATTATTACTTCATTATCGGGGCTGATATGGTGGACTATCTGCCTAAGTGGTACCGAATTGATGAGCTAGTCGACATGGTTCAGTTTGTGGGAGTCCAGCGACCACGCTACAAGGCAGGAACTTCCTATCCAGTTATATGGGTAGATGTGCCCCTTATGGACATCTCATCCAGCATGGTGCGTGATTTCCTTGCCCAAGGTCGGAAACCCAACTTTCTCCTACCTCAGCCAGTGCTAGACTACATCGAGAAGGAGGGGCTTTACTGATGGCATACCAAGACTATATCAACTGTTCCCGAGAGGCTTTGTTGGAAAGAATGGCAGAGCTTCTACCTGAAAAACGTTTAACCCATTGTTTGGGTGTGGAGCGTGCAGCCATAGAACTGGCTCAGCGCTTTGGTGTGGATAGTGAGAAAGCAGGTCTAGCAGGACTTCTCCACGACTATGCTAAAAAGTTGTCAGATCAGGAATTTCTAGACTTGATTGACCGTTATCAGCTAGACCTCGACCTCAAAAACTGGGGAAACAATGTCTGGCATGGCATGGTCGGAATTTACAAGCTTCAAGAAGATTTGGATTTGCATGATTCTGAAATCCTGCGAGCTATTGAAATCCATACTGTCGGTGCTGGTCAGATGACCGAGCTAGATAAGGTCATCTACGTCGCAGATTATATCGAACACAATCGTGCCTTTCCAGGAGTGGACCAGGCGCGTGAAATTGCAAGTTTGTCGCTTAATAAGGCTGTGGCCTATGAAACGGCACGTACCGTGGAGCATCTAGCTCATCAGGGATTCCCCATCTATCCCCAAACCCTTGAAACCTATAACGCCTTTGTGCACTATTTGAAAGAGGACTAAATGAAGGAAAAAGAATTATTAGAACTAGTCGTGAAAGCGGCTGATGAGAAACGTGCGGAGGATATCCTCGCACTTGATGTACAGAATTTGACCAGTGTGACAGACTACTTTGTTATCACTAGCTCAATGAATAGCCGTCAGTTGGACGCAATCGCTGATAACATTCGTGAAAAAGTAGCTCAAGCTGGTTTTAAAGGCAATCATGTCGAAGGTGATGCAGCTGGAGGCTGGGTCTTGCTAGACCTCGGCGGTGTCGTTGTGCATATCTTTTCAGAAGAAATGCGTGCCCACTATAACCTAGAAAAACTTTGGCATGAGGCACATTCTGTAGATTTATCTGAAACCTTATAGTCTTTTCCTTTATCTTTTATTACGGCGTTAACTCGTCTTGCCTAACTTCTGTTATGCCTGCAACTCGTTGCCTAGTAATAAAAGCAAACGAAAAGACTATAGTGTACAATTGAACTCAGTTGCAGTCAACTGGGTTTCTTTGCTTATTTTAGAAAGGATTTGAACCCGTCCTGTAATCGTCGGAAAATAGATAGCCTTCCTTGGAGCTCGGCTCCATCGTCAAGCTCCTAATTTTCATTCCGATTACGGGCGGACTTGGTATCATGTTTTATGGCGACTTATGAAACCTTTGCGGCGGTCTATGATGCGGTCATGGATGACAGTTTATACGATAAATGGACGGATTTTTCTCTGCGTCATTTGCCTAAGACCAAGGAGAGAAAGAAGCTTTTGGAATTGGCTTGTGGAACAGGTATCCAGTCTGTGCGCTTTTCTCAAGCAGGCTTTGATGTGACGGGGCTTGACTTGAGCGCAGATATGCTGAAGATTGCGGAGAAGAGAGCTGCTTCAGCCAAGCAAAAGATTGATTTTATTGAAGGCAATATGCTGGATTTATCCAAGGCAGGTCAATACGACTTTGTCACGTGTTACTCTGACTCTATCTGCTACATGCAGGATGAGGTGGAAGTAGGGGATGTCTTTAAGGAAGTGTATAATGCCCTCAATGAAGACGGAGTCTTTATCTTTGACGTGCATTCAACCTACCAGACGGATGAGGTTTTTCCAGGCTATTCTTATCATGAAAATGCGGAAGATTTTGCCATGCTTTGGGACACCTATGAGGACGAAGCTCCTCACTCCATCGTGCATGAGTTGACTTTCTTTATCAAGGAGGCTGACGGTTTCTTTAGTCGTCACGATGAGGTACATGAGGAGCGAACCTATGAGGTCTTGACCTATGATATTTTGCTGGAACAGGCTGGTTTCAAGTCTTTCAAACTCTATGCGGACTTTGAGGACAAGGAGCCGACAGAAACCAGCACCCGTTGGTTTTTTGTCGCGCAGAAGTAGGAGAATATCATGACCATCACTGGTATTATCGCGGAGTTCAATCCTTTTCATAATGGGCACAAATACCTGCTTGAGCAGGCAGAGGGACTGAAAATTGTGGTCATGTCTGGGAATTTCATGCAGCGTGGAGAACCTGCTATCGTTGATAAGTGGGCACGGGCCCAGATGGCACTGGAGAATGGCGCAGACTTGGTAGTGGAATTGCCCTTTTTAGTCAGTGTTCAGGCGGCAGACTTCTTTGGTCAAGGGGCTGTGGATATCTTGACTCGATTGGGCATTGATAGGCTGGCTTTTGGGACAGAGGAAGTTCTGGATTATCAAAAAATTGCAGACTTATATACAAATCAAGGTAGTGAGATGGAGAAATTTGTGGATAATCTGCCTGACTCTCTCTCCTATCCCCAGAAAACCCAAGCCATGTGGAAGGAATTTGCAGGTCTTGATTTTTCAGGCAATACCCCCAATCATGTCCTTGCTCTTGCCTATGCCAAGGCGGTTGCTGGACGCAACATCAAACTGCATCCGATTCAGCGTCAGGGAGCGGGTTACCATTCTGTGGACAAGGATATGGACTTTGCCTCAGCGACAGCCCTTCGTCAGCATCAATCAGACCAAGATTTCTTAGAAAGCTTTATGCCTTCCGTTGCCCTCTTTGAGCAGGCTAGTAAGGTGAGTTGGGACGATTATTTTCCCTTGCTCCGCTATCAAATTTTGTCAAATCCAGACCTAACCACCATCTATCAGGTCAATCAAGAAATGGCAGTGCGCATCAAGGATGCCATCAAGACAGCCCAGTCTGTAGAAGAGTTGGTCGAGGCGGTTGCGACCAAACGGTACACCAAGGCGCGTGTCAGACGCCTCTTGACCTATATCTTGGTGCAGGCTAGAGAAAGTGACTTGCCAGAAGGGATTCATGTCCTTGGATTTACTGAAAAAGGCAGACAACACCTCAAATCTCTGAAAGACCAAGTCCATCTAGTTAGCCGAATTGGGAAAGAGCCTTGGGATGCTATGACTCAAAAGGCAGACCAAATCTATCAACTGGGGCAACCAAGTATAGCAGAGCAAAATTTCGGCAGAGTACCCATTAGAAAAGAATCAAACTAAGTCTACTGAAAGGTAGGCTTTTTTAGGTCTTTTTCCGAATAAATAGATAGAAAAGAAGAATCTTGTACAAGTTCCTGACAATTTCTTTCTTTTCGTGTATAATAGTGGAAAAGAGGTAAAACGAGGTATGGTTATGGAAGCAGTTCTTTACTCAACATTCCGAAATCATTTAAAGGACTATATGAAAAAGGTAAACGATGAATTTGAGCCTTTAACGGTGGTCAATAAAAATCCAGATGAGGATATTGTAGTTCTTTCAAAGAGCGAGTGGGATAGTATTCAGGAAACCCTAAGAATTGCTCAAAATAAGGAACTTTCTGAAAAGGTTTTGCGAGGAATGGCTCAAGTCCGTGCTGGAAGCACTCAGGTACATGTTATTGAGGAGTGAGGAATGCTACTCAAATTTACAGAAGATGCCTGGGCAGATTATTGCTACTGGCAAACTCAGGACAAGAAAACACTGAAAAGAATCAACAAACTAATCAAGGATATTCAACGCGATCTTTTTGTAGGAATGGGTAAACCAGAACCACTCAAGTATGACTACCAAGGAGCTTGGTCGCGTCGTATTGATGCAGAAAATCGCTTGATTTATATGATGGATGGAGATAGCGTGGCTTTCTTATCTTTTAAGGATCATTACTAAGTCTACTGAGAGGTAGGCTTTTTTATTGTATGTTTTAATGAAAATGTCATTTTTAAGAGTTAGAAAGTTTGTTTTGTGATTTCAGAACTTTCTTCTAAAATTCACACAAAACTCTTCAATTTGGGTTTGTGAAAATCGGTTTTTTATGATAGAATATTAAGGAATGTATGTCATTCGATAAACAAATTTAATGAGGTAAAAACATGGAAATCATGACACTTGCGATTGCTGTTTTTGCCGTCATCATTGGTTTAGTCATTGGATATGTCAGCATCTCAGCTAAGATGAAATCATCTCAAGAGGCTGCAGAGTTGATGCTTCTAAATGCTGAACAAGAAGCAACTAATTTACGAGGACAAGCTGAGCGCGAAGCGGATTTATTGCTAAATGAAGCCAAGAGCGAAAGCAAGTCTCTTAAAAAAGAAGCACTATTGGAGGCCAAAGAGGAAGCCAGAAAATACCGTGAAGAAGTGGACGCTGAATTTAAGTCAGAACGTCAGGAACTCAAGCAAATCGAAAGTCGTTTGACGGAGAGAGCTACGAGCCTTGATCGCAAAGACGACAATTTGACGAACAAAGAAAAAACACTTGAACAAAAAGAACAAAGTATTTCTGATAGAGCAAAAAACCTTGATGCACGTGAAGAGCAATTAGAGGAAGTCGAAAGACAAAAAGAAGCTGAACTTGAACGTATCAGTTCCCTTTCCCAAACTGAGGCTCGAGATATTATCTTGGCTCAGACAGAGGAAAATTTGAGCAAGGAAATTGCTAGTCGCATTCGTGAGGCTGAGCAAGAAGTCAAGGAACGGTCAGACAAGATTGCGAAAGATATCTTGGTTCAGGCTATGCAACGTATCGCTGGTGATTATGTAGCAGAGTCAACAAACTCGACAGTTCACCTACCAGATGATACCATGAAAGGACGTATTATCGGTCGTGAAGGGCGTAATATTCGTACCTTTGAAAGTTTGACAGGGGTCGATGTGATTATCGACGACATGCCAGAAGTGGTCACCTTGTCAGGATTTGATCCGATTCGTCGTGAAATTGCTCGTATGACCATGGAAATGTTGCTCAAGGATGGTCGTATCCACCCAGCTCGTATCGAGGAGTTGGTGGAGAAAAACCGTCAGGAGATTGACAATAAAATCCGTGAATACGGTGAGGCTGCTGCCTATGAGATTGGTGCGCCAAACCTCCATCCAGACTTGATGAAGATCATGGGACGCTTGCAGTTCCGTACTTCATATGGACAAAATGTCTTGCGTCATTCGATTGAGGTTGCTAAGTTATCTGGTATCATCGCCAGTGAACTTGGTGAAAATGCAGCTCTTGCCCGTCGTGCTGGATTCCTTCACGACATCGGAAAAGCTATTGACCGCGAGGTTGAAGGTAGCCACGTTGAGATTGGTACGGAGTTGGCTCGTAAGTACAAGGAACACCCAGTTGTAGTGAATACGATTGCTAGCCACCACGGCGATGTTGAAGCCGAAAGCGTCATTGCAGTGATCGTTGCTGCAGCAGATGCCTTGAGTGCAGCGCGTCCAGGTGCTCGTAGTGAATCTCTTGAAAGCTATATCAAGCGTCTCCATGACTTGGAAGAAATCGCCAATGGCTTTGAAGGTGTGCAAAACAGCTTTGCCCTTCAAGCAGGACGTGAGATTCGTATCATGGTTAATCCAGGACAAATCAAAGACGACAAAGTCACAATCTTGGCTCATAAAGTTCGTGAGAAAATTGAAAACAATCTCGATTACCCAGGAAATATCAAGGTAACCGTGATCCGCGAACTTCGTGCAGTAGATTATGCTAAATAAATAAGAAAGAGCAGTTGAAATATTACTGCTTTTTTGTTACACTAGATAGAAAGACTGTAGAAGGATAACTGACGCTATCATCACTATCCGAGAGAAATTTCACTTTATTTCACAGACTAACTAAAGGAGACATAATGGCAGACCGAGGCTTGCTAATCGTTTTTTCTGGTCCTTCAGGAGTTGGGAAAGGAACGGTTAGAAGAGAGATTTTTGAGAGTTCTGAGAATCAATTTCAATACTCTGTATCGATGACGACACGTGCGCAACGTCCTGGTGAAGTGGACGGAGTGGACTATTTCTTCCGTACTCGTGAAGAGTTTGAAGAGCTGATCCGTCAAGGTCAGATGTTGGAATATGCAGAATATGTCGGTAACTACTATGGAACTCCTCTGACCTATGTCAATGAAACTCTGGACAAGGGAATCGATGTCTTTCTTGAGATTGAAGTGCAAGGAGCTCTTCAGGTTAAGAAAAAGGTTCCAGATGCTGTCTTTATCTTTTTAACACCACCAGATTTGGATGAATTGCAAGATCGTTTGGTAGGTCGTGGAACAGATAGCGCTGAAGTGATTGCCCAACGAATCGAAAAAGCCAAGGAAGAAATTGCCCTCATGCGTGAGTATGATTATGCCATTGTCAACGATCAGGTGCCCCTCGCTGCTGAACGTGTCAAGCGTGTGATCGAAGCAGAACACTTCCGTGTGGACCGTGTCATTGGTCACTACCAGGAGATGTTGCCAAAATCTCCAACTACTCGATAAACTATAGGAAACAGGTACAAGCAAATGATGTTAAAACCCTCTATTGATACCTTGCTAGACAAGGTGCCATCAAAATATTCACTCGTAATCTTGGAAGCAAAACGCGCCCACGAACTAGAAGCAGGTGCGCCAGCAACTCAAGAGTTTAAGTCTGAAAAATCAACTCTTCGCGCTTTGGAAGAAATCGAGTCTGGAAATGTAACCATTCACCCAGATCCAGAAGGAAAACGTGAAGCGGTTCGTCTCCGTATCGAAGAAGAAAAACGCCGCAGAGAAGAAGAAGAAAAGAAAATCAAAGAGCAAATCGCTAAAGAAAAAGAAGATGGTGAAAAAATTTAAGGTTGGGGGGACTCAATCTTATTTTTTCTATTGCAAGAATGTACTGACAAGAAGGAGGTGAGAAGATGGCTATCGCAAAGATTATCGTGGATGTTCCCCTTATGCAGACGGACCAGCCCTATAGTTATAAGGTCCCTGAGGAATTTGTAGAGATGCTGGAAGTCGGTATGCGGGTTCATGTCCCCTTCGGCAAGGGTAATCGTTTGATACAAGGGATTGTGCTTGGCCTGGAGTCCCAGTCGGATGAAGAGATGGAAGGTCAGGACTTGAAGGAGATTGCAGAGGTGCTAGACTTTTCTCCCGTCTTGACTCAAGAGCAACTCTGGCTGGCTGAGGAGTTACGCAAGTCTGTCTTTTCTTATAAAATCTCCATTCTAAAAGCCATGTTGCCGGGATTTTTAAACTCCAGTTATGATAAGATTCTCTATCCTTTGGAAGGCCTAAGTCAGGCAGACAAAGAGCGTCTGTTTGGTTCCGAAGATTCGCTAGCCTTTTCTTCTCTAGACCTTGCTAAACAGGCAGAAATGATGCGCTTGACCAGGAAAGTTCTGCTCCGCTTAGAATACCAGGCAGTCGATCAAAAGAAGGTCAAGACCCAGTCTTGGTATGAAGTTGATGCCACTCAGCTAGAGAAGATCGAGATTTCTGCGCGTGCTAAGAAAAAAGCAGAGCTGAGAGACTATTTGCTGTCTCATCCTGAGAGTGCTCCTCTGGCTAGTTTGTTAGAGTCCTACTCACGCGAGCAAGTCAACTTCTTTGTGGAGCAAGGAGCTGTGTCCATAGTCCAAAAGGAAGTGCAACGCTCAGCCGCTTATTTTGAAGGCATTGAAGCCAGCCAACCTTTGGAATTGAATCGGGAACAAAGACAGGCGCGTGATGCGGTTGTCAGTGCTATTGGCAGTCAACAGCCTCCATTCCTCCTTCAAGGGATTACAGGAAGTGGGAAAACGGAGGTTTATTTGCAGATCATCCAAGGAGCCTTGGACAAGGGTAAGACAGCTATTTTACTGGTTCCTGAGATTTCTCTGACGCCACAAATGACGGAGCGGTTCATTGCTCGTTTCGGCGACAAAGTAGCCATTCTTCATTCAGGCCTGTCTAATGGTGAAAAGTACGATGAATGGCGCAAGGTCGAACGTGGAGATGCTCAAGTTGTTGTTGGAGCCAGATCGGCCATCTTTGCTCCTCTGAAAAATCTGGGTGTCATCATTATCGATGAAGAACATGAAGCCAGTTACAAGCAAGACAGCAATCCGCGTTACCATGCTAGAGAGGTCGCCATTTTACGGGCTCAGTACAATCAAGCAGCCCTAGTCCTTGGTTCAGCAACACCGAGCTTAGAGAGCCGTGCGCGGGCTGGAAAAGGCGTCTACCAACACTTACGTCTGACCCAACGGGCCAATCCTTTAGCCACTATTCCTGAGGTTCAAGTGATTGACTTTCGGGACTATATCGGGCAAAACGAGACATCAAACTTTACCCCTCCTTTGCTAGAAGCTATCCAAGACCGACTGGATAAAAAAGAGCAGGTAGTCCTCATGCTCAACCGTCGGGGCTATTCTAGCTTTGTTATGTGTCGGGAGTGTGGGACTGTGGATACTTGTCCCAACTGTGACATTTCTCTCACTCTCCACATGGATACCAAGACCATGAACTGCCATTACTGTGGCTTTTCTAAGGGAATTCCTCATGTCTGTCCCAACTGTCAGAGTCGCAGCATTCGCTACTACGGTACAGGGACTCAGAAAGCTTACGATGAGCTGGCAGAGCTCTTTCCTCAGGCACGCATTCTGCGGATGGATGTGGATACGACCCGCAAGAAAGGCAGTCACCAAGCTCTTCTTGACCAGTTTGGCCAAGGTGAAGCAGATATCTTGCTGGGAACTCAGATGATTGCCAAGGGCTTGGATTTTCCAAATGTGACCTTGGTCGGAGTGCTCAATGCAGATACGGCCTTGAATCTGCCTGATTTCCGTTCTTCTGAGAGAACCTTCCAACTCTTGACCCAGGTGGCTGGTCGTGCAGGTCGAGCGGAAAAGGCTGGGCAGGTCTTGATCCAGTCTTACAATCCTGAGCACTATGCCATTCGATTTGCCAAGGAGCAGGATTATGAAGGCTTTTACGCCTATGAAATGAGCATCAGGCGCCAACTCGGCTATCCGCCTTATTATTTCACTATTGGGATTACCCTCTCTCACAAGAAAGAAGAAGAGGTTGTCAAACGTGCCTATGAAGTTATGGGAATTTTGCGCTCAGGTCTATCGGAAACTAGTAAAATCCTGGGTCCAACGCCCAAGCCCATTGCTCGTACCCACAACCTTTATCATTACCAGATTTTGATTAAATACCGTTTAGAAGATGAGCTGGGTCCAACCCTCAACCAGGTCTTGGCCTTGACTCAAGAACGTGAAAATAGCGAGCTTCGTCTCAGCATTGACCACGAACCGCAGCAATTTTTATAAGAAGGAGAAGAAATGACAAAACTAATCTTTATGGGGACCCCTGATTTTTCAGCGACAGTTTTGAAGGGGTTGTTATCAGATGATTGTTACGAGATTCTAGCTGTTGTGACCCAGCCAGACCGCGCTGTCGGCCGTAAAAAAGTGATCCAAGAAACTCCAGTCAAGCAGGCTGCAAAAGAAGCAGGCCTTCCTATTTACCAACCAGAAAAATTATCTGGAAGCCCAGAGCTGGAAGCTATCATGAATTTGGGGGCTGATGGGATTGTGACCGCTGCTTTTGGACAATTTCTCCCAAGTAAACTTCTTGATAACATGGATTTTGCGGTCAATGTTCACGCCTCCCTCCTTCCCAAACACCGCGGTGGTGCGCCTATTCATTATGCCTTGATTCAAGGAGATGAGGAAGCTGGTGTGACCATTATGGAAATGGTTAAAGAAATGGATGCAGGAGACATGATTTCCCGTCGCAGTATTCCTATCACAGATGAGGATAATGTCGGCACCTTGTTTGAGAAATTAGCCATTGTTGGTCGTGACTTGCTTTTGGACACCCTGCCTGCCTATATTGCTGGGGAGATTAAGCCTGTGCCTCAGGACCCAAGCCAGGTCACTTTCTCGCCAAATATCAAGCCAGAGGAAGAAAAGCTGGATTGGACTAAAACCAATCGCCAACTCTTCAACCAAATCCGTGGAATGAACCCCTGGCCTGTTGCCCATACGTTTCTCAAAGGCGACCGCTTTAAGATTTATGAAGCCCTACCAGTAGAAGGTCAGGGAAATCCAGGTGAGATCCTCTCTATTGGCAAGAAGGAATTGATCGTCGCAACGGCTGAAGGAGCTCTATCTCTCAAGCAAGTGCAGCCAGCTGGCAAACCTAAGATGGATATTGCTTCCTTCCTCAACGGAGTTGGTCGTACTTTGACTATAGGAGAACGATTTGGTGACTAAAGTAGAAACAGCTAGAAATCTAGCTCTAGCAGTGTTAGAGGATGTTTTTGTCCATCAAGCATATTCCAATATTGCTTTAAATAAACACCTCAAGGGCAGTCAACTCTCAGCAGCAGACAAGGGCTTGGTGACAGAGATTGTCTATGGAACGGTAGCCCGCAAACTCACCTTAGAATGGTATCTGTCCCACTATATAGAAGACCGAGACAAGCTAGATAACTGGCTCTATATCCTACTCCTTATGAGCGCCTACCAGCTCCGATATTTGGACAAAATTCCAGATCATGCTGTGGTTAATGAAGCAGTGGAATTGGCCAAATTACGTAAAAAAGGCAGTGAGAAATTGGTCAACGCCGTCCTGCGTCGTATCTTACGAGAAGGCTGGCCAGATATTGACAGCATCAAACGTAAAAACAAGCGTGATTCCATTGCCTATTCTCTCCCAGTTTGGCTAGTATCTAAGCTCAAGGAAGAGTACGGGGAAGAGCGAGCCCAAGCCATTTTTGAAAGCCTTTTGGTGCGTAACAAAGCCAGCATTCGGGTGACTGACTTGAGCCGAAAAGAGGAAATCAAAGCTGTGTTAGAGACGACTGATTCCCCTTTGGCGGCCACAGGTCTGGTCAAGGAGCAAGGCCACTTTGCAGGTCATGATTTGTTCGCAGAAGGGGCTATAACCATCCAAGACGAGTCCAGTCAATTGGTTGCTCCCACTCTTGATCTGCAAGGCGATGAGCAGGTCCTGGATGCCTGTGCCGCTCCGGGTGGAAAAACAGCCCATATGGCTTCTTACCTCACATCTGGTAAGGTGACGGCTTTGGATCTTTATGACCATAAGTTGGACTTGATCCAAGAAAATGCGGAGCGTTTAGGTGTGGCAGATCAAGTGCAAACGCAAAAATTGGATGCCAGAAAGGTGCATGAGTTTTTTGAAAAGGACTCTTTTGATAAGATTTTGGTAGATGCTCCCTGTTCTGGGATTGGACTCTTGCGTCGTAAACCAGACATCAAATACAATAAAGAAACAGCAGATTTCATGTCCTTACAGGAAATTCAGCTGGAAATATTAGGTAGTGTTTGTCAAACGCTACGAAAAGGTGGTATAATAACTTATAGTACCTGTACTATTGTCTCTGAGGAGAACTTTCAAGTCGTTGAGGCGTTTTTAGAAAGTCATCCCGAGTTCGAGCAGGTTAAACTAGAACACGAATGTAAAGATATCCTGAAAGATGGCTGCATCCTGATTACTCCAGAATTGTATGGAAGTGATGGATTCTTTATCAGCCAATTTCGCAAGATATCAGAATAGGAAGGAACTGACACAATGGAAATAGCATTATTAACAGATGTTGGTCAGAAACGGACAAATAATCAGGACTATGTCAATCACTTTGTCAACCGAGCAGGACGCACTATGATCATCTTGGCTGACGGGATGGGAGGACACCGTGCAGGAAATATCGCTAGTGAGATGGCGGTAACAGACCTTGGTGTGGCTTGGGTGGATACCCAAATCGACTCAGTCAATGAAGTTCGTGAGTGGTTTGCCCACTACCTAGAGATTGAAAATCAAAAAATTCATCAACTAGGTCAGGACGAAGCCTACAGAGGCATGGGAACAACGCTAGAAGCTGTTGCGTTTATTGACAACCAAGCCATCTATGCTCACATTGGAGATTCTCGTATCGGTTTGATTCGTGGAGAAGAATACCACCAGTTGACGAGTGACCATTCCTTGGTCAACGAATTGCTCAAGGCTGGTCAATTGACTCCAGAAGAAGCAGAAACTCACCCTCAAAAGAATATCATCACCCAGTCTATCGGACAAAAAGATGAAATCCAGCCAGATTTTGGGATGATTACACTGGAGTCAGGAGATTATCTCTTGCTCAATAGTGATGGTTTGACCAATATGATTTCGGCAAGTGAGATTTATGATATCGTAACCAGCGATATTTCCCTAGCAGACAAGGCGGCAACCCTTATTCGTTTTGCTAACAATGCAGGAGGTTTAGACAACATTACGGTTGCCCTTGTTTACATGAACGAGGAGGCAGCAGAATGATCCAAATCGGCAAGATTTTTGCCGGGCGGTATCGGATTGTCAAGCAGATTGGTCGAGGAGGCATGGCAGATGTTTACTTGGCCAAGGATTTGATCCTAGACGGGGAAGAAGTGGCAGTGAAGGTCCTGAGGACCAACTACCAGACGGACCCGATTGCTGTGGCACGTTTCCAGCGTGAAGCGAGAGCCATGGCGGATCTGGACCATCCTCATATCGTTCGGATAACAGATATTGGTGAGGAAGACGGTCAACAGTACCTAGCTATGGAATACGTAGCAGGCCTTGACCTCAAGCGTTATATCAAAGAACACTATCCTCTTTCAAATGAAGAAGCAGTTCGGATTATGGGGCAAATCCTCTTGGCCATGCGCTTAGCCCATACTCGAGGAATTGTTCACCGGGATTTGAAACCTCAAAATATCCTCTTGACACCTGACGGCACAGCTAAGGTCACGGACTTTGGGATTGCTGTAGCCTTTGCGGAGACTAGTCTGACCCAGACCAACTCAATGTTAGGCTCTGTTCATTATTTGTCACCTGAGCAAGCACGTGGTTCTAAAGCGACTTTCCAGAGTGATATCTATGCAATGGGGATTATCTTCTATGAGATGCTGACGGGACATATCCCTTACGATGGGGATAGCGCGGTTACGATTGCCCTCCAGCATTTCCAGAAACCACTTCCGTCCGTCATAGCTGAAAATCCATCTGTCCCTCAGGCTTTAGAAAATGTTGTCATCAAGGCAACTGCTAAGAAGCTGTCAGATCGTTATCAGTCTGTTTCGGAAATGTATGTGGACTTGTCAACTAGCTTGTCTTATAATCGTCGCAATGAACCGAAGCTGGTCTTTGATGATGCGAGTAAGGCAGACACTAAGACTTTACCTAAAGTTCCACAAAGTACACTGACATCGATTCCTAAAGCTTTGGCGCAGGAAGAACGCCCTCAGCCAAAGAAACCAACTCAACCAGTGGCAGAGCCGGCTCCAGCGCCAAAGCCAGCCAAGAAACGGAAGTTTAAGGCTCGCTATATGATTCTTTTGGCCAGTCTTCTATTGGTTGCAGCCTCTTTGGTCTGGATTTTGTCAAGAACACCTGCAACGATTCCCATTCCTGATGTGGCTGGACAAACCGTTGCAGAGGCTAAGGAAGCTCTTAAAAAATCCAAGTTTGAAGCCGGTGAAGAAAAGTCAGAGGCCAGCGATACAGTAGCAGAAGGCCGCGTTATTCGAACGGATCCAGAAGCTGGTAGTGGCCGAAAAGAAGGAACCAAGGTCAATTTGATTGTTTCTTCTGGTAAGCAATCCTTCCAATTGAGCAATTACGTCGGACGCAAGTATACGGAAGTCGTAGCTGAACTCAAGGAGAAGAAGGTTCCTGAAAATCTAATCAAGATGGAAGAGGAAGAATCCAGCGAAAGTGAACCTGGAATCGTCATCAGACAGACCCCTGCTTCGGGTTCGACTTATGATCTCTCAAAAGCCACTACGATTACCTTAACAGTGGCTAAGAAGGTGACTAGTGTCAGCATGCCTAGCTACATTGGTTCAAGTCTCGAATTTACTAAGAATAATCTGACTCAGATTGTTGGAGTAAAAGAGGCTAATATCGAAGTTGTTGAAGTATCGACTGCCCCTGAAGGAACGGCAGAAGGAACTGTTGTAAGTCAAACGCCAAGAGCAGGAGAACTGGTTGATCTTGCAAGTACGCGTATCAAACTTTCCATCTACAAACCAAAAACACCACCGTCAACTTCATCCTCTAATCCTGCCCAACGTGGGAACCAGGGTTCTCCTACAAGTCCAAACCAGGGGAACCAACAAGGAAATCAACAAGGGCACACTCCTTCTAGCAGTTCATCCAATAATGAAGGATCTCACGAAAGTTCTCGAGATTAAACGAATCTTTGTCATGATTTCATGACAAAGATTTTTTTTCACAAGATTTTGTGATAAAATATAGGGAGTAGAAAAAGGAGGAGAAAATGGACGAATCGAGAGAGTTGAATGCCGTCATTGATGTGATTATGCTAGCAGGAACCATTCTCCTGAAAAGTGGCTCAGAGATTCATCGGGTCGAGGATACGATGATCCGTATTGCCCATTCGCAGGGAATATTGGATTGCAATGTTCTTGCCATGCCCGCAGCTATTTTCTTTTCTATTGAAAATACCAATATTTCTCGGATGAAACGGGTGACCTCATCCTCTTATAACATTGAAAAAGTTTGCGATGTCAACCAAGTATCACGGGAGCTTGTGGGCGGGCAGATTGATCTCTCGACAGCCTTTAAAAAGCTCAAAGAAATTGGTAATCAAGCCCTTCCTTATACAAAGTTCCAAGTGACTGTAGCAGCGACCCTCAGTGCCCCTTTCTTCTCGATTATGTTTGGGGGCAATGTTTATGACGCTTTTGGTGCAGCTATTGCAACTTTATTTGGATTTGCCTTCTCTCTCTATGTCGAGAAGTTTGTCCGCATTCCTTTTGTAACGGCCTTTGCAGGTGCCTTTGTTTTCGGCTTGATCGCCCAGTTCTGGGCCCGCTATACAGGCTTTCCTTCGACAGCAGACCTGATTATAGCAGGAGCGGTCATGCCCTTTGTTCCAGGGATTGCTCTGACAAATGCGGTACGGGATATCATGACCAACCATATCAACTCTGGTATGAGCAAGATGTTTGAATCCCTGCTCATTACCCTCGCTTTAGGGGCCGGTACCTCCGTCGCCCTAGTTTTGATGACATAAGATGACTCTAACAAGTATTTTACTCCAAGCAGTAGCGAGTTTACTCGCCATTATCACCTTTCTAATCGTACTGAATGTTCAACGCTCCATGCTCCTACCTGGTGGTATTTTGGGAATGGGTGTTTGGCTCCTCTATCTCGTGCTCAAAGAACCAACCAATGTTATTATTGCGACCTTTATCGCAGCAGTAATTGGCTCTTGCATCAGTCAGATTTTAAGTATTGTCTATAAGACACCAGCGGTGGTCTTTGTCTTGGCTATTCTTGCCCCCTTGGTGCCAGGTTATTTATCCTATCGAACGACAGCTTTCTTTGTGACAGGCGATTACAGCCATGCCATTGCCAGCGCGACTTTGGTGGTTATGTTAGCCCTCGTTATTTCCATTGGAATGGCAAGTGGAACGGTAATTCTAAAGCTTTATTACTACATCCGAAAACAACGAGGAATCTCTTCCTAATACAATCAAAGCAAAGACTTGATTTGTTGAATCAAGTCTTTTTTCTCTCTTTTGTTCCTATTTGTGATAAAATAGAATGAAACGATTTTTTACAATGAATGAAAAAACAGAGGTAAATATGACAATCGGTATTGATAAGATTGGTTTTGCGACCAGTCAATATGTCTTGAAATTACAAGACTTAGCAGAAGCGAGGGGAGTTGACCCCGAAAAATTTAGCAAGGGACTCTTGTTAAATGAAATTAGTATTGCGCCACTGACTGAGGACATTGTTACCTTGGCAGCTAGTGCAAGCAACTCTATTTTAACAGACAAAGAAAAAGAAGAAATCGATATGGTCATCGTGGCGACTGAGTCAGGGATTGACCAGAGTAAGGCAGCGGCAGTCTTTGTTCATGGCCTATTAGGCATTCAGCCTTTCGCCCGTAGCTTTGAAATCAAAGAAGCCTGCTATGGAGCGACAGCTGCCCTTCATTATGCTAAATTGCATGTGGAAAATTCTCCAGAGTCTAAGGTTTTGGTCATTGCCAGTGATATTGCCAAGTATGGTGTAGGAACTCCAGGTGAACCAACCCAGGGAGCTGGAAGTGTAGCGATGCTAATCACGCAAAATCCACGTATCATGGCCTTTAACAATGATAACGTTGCTCAAACACGCGACATCATGGATTTCTGGCGACCAAACTATTCAAGCACTCCTTATGTCAATGGTGTCTATTCAACCCAGCAATATCTGGATAGTCTCACGACAACTTGGGATGAATACAAGAAGCGCTACGATTGGACCATGGGTGACTTTGCGGCCATCTGTTTCCACTTGCCTTATCCTAAGTTGGCCCTAAAAGGCTTGCGCAAGATGATGGATAAGACTCTATCTCAGGAAAAACAGGATAGTTTGCAAGAAAACTTTGACAAATCCATTCTCTACAGTCAGATGATTGGGAATATCTATACAGGTTCCCTCTTCCTCGGACTCCTCTCTCTTTTGGAAAATGCAGAGAATTTGAAGGCTGGCGATAAAATTGCCCTCTACAGTTACGGAAGTGGAGCTGTCTCAGAGTTCTTTAGTGGCGAATTGGTCGAAGGCTATGAGGCTTACCTTGATAAGGATCGCTTGAGCAAACTCAAACAACGTACAGTCCTATCCGTTGCAGACTATGAAAAAGTATTCTTCGAAGAGGTGCAGTTGGACGAATCTGGTTCAGCCCAATTTGCAGCTTATGAACATCAAGACTATGCCTTGGTGGAGATTGTCGACCACCAACGCCGTTATAGCAAGGTTGAAAAATAATGAAGATAAGTTGGAATGGATTTTCTAAAAAATCATACCATGAGCGCCTTGAGTTGTTGCGAGCTCAGGCGCTCCTTAGTCCTGAAAAGCAAACCAGTCTAGAGCAGAATGAACAAGTTAGCTTGGCTGTCGCAGACCAGCTGAGTGAGAATGTGATAGGAACTTTTTCTCTGCCTTATTCCATCATTCCAGAACTTTTGGTGAATGGTCAGGATTATACAGTTCCCTATGTGACAGAAGAACCCTCAGTGGTTGCTGCGGCCAGCTATGCAAGTAAAATCATCAAACGAGCAGGTGGTTTTACTGCTCAGGTTCATCAGCGCCAGATGATTGGTCAGGTAGCCCTTTATCAAGTTGCTGATCCTGAACAAGCGCAAGAAAAGATTGCCAGCAAGAAAGCCGAACTCTTGGAACTTGCCAATCAAGCCTATCCTTCTATCGTCAAACGTGGTGGCGGGGCGCGTGATTTGCATGTAGAGCAGATCAAGGGAGAAACAGACTTTCTCGTTGCTTATCTTCATGTCGATACTCAGGAAGCCATGGGAGCCAATATGCTCAACACCATGCTGGAGGCCTTGAAACCAGTCTTAGAAGAACTCAGTCAGGGACAGAGCCTTATGGGGATCCTGTCCAACTACGCGACTGATTCTCTGGTGACTGCAAGCTGTCGTATCGCCTTTCGCTACTTGAGTCCCCAAAGGGACCAAGGACGAGAAATTGCGGAGAAAATAGCCTTGGCCAGCCAGTTTGCGCAGGCTGATCCCTACCGAGCGGCTACCCATAATAAAGGGATTTTTAATGGTATTGATGCCATTTTAATCGCCACGGGTAATGACTGGCGTGCTATCGAAGCTGGGGCCCATGCCTTTGCCAGTCGAGACGGGCGCTATCAAGGTCTTAGTCAATGGACGCTGGACATGGAAAAAGAAGAATTGGTCGGCCAGATGACCCTGCCCATGCCGGTAGCGACCAAGGGTGGCTCTATCGGTCTCAACCCTCGTGTAGCCCTCAGTCATGAACTACTAGGAAATCCTTCAGCCAAGGAATTGGCTCAGATTATCGTGTCCATCGGTCTTGCCCAAAACTTTGCGGCCCTCAAAGCCTTAGTAAGTACGGGCATCCAGCAAGGCCACATGAAATTACAGGCCAAATCCCTAGCGCTCCTAGCAGGTGCTAGTGAGTCCGAGGTAGCTCCCCTCGTTGAGCGCCTCATCGCAGATAAAACCTTTAACTTAGAGACAGCCCAGCGCTATCTCGAAAACTTAAGATCATAAAAAACTCAGACGAATTCGTCTGAGTTTTCTTGTGTTTATACTCAATGAAAATCAAAAAGCAAATTAAGAAACTAGCCGCAGGCTGCTCAAAACACTGTTTTGAGGTTGCAGATGGAAGCTGACATGGTTTAAAGAGATTTTCGAAGAGTATTAAATACTTTTTCCTGGTAATAGTGTGACTGGTAAGAAGTAACTAGTTGTCGCGACCTCTTTGCCTTCAATCTTCTGTAAGAGAAGATCGACAGTGAGGTGGGCAATCTCTTTCATAGGTTGCTTAATCGTTGTCAGGTGAGGATAGTAGTTCTCGATAAAGTAGGTCCCATCATAGCCGATGACCTTGAGATCTTCAGGAACAGAAATTCCCAGCTCTTGAGCGATTTTGATAACCAGGATAGCTGTCAAATCATCTGAAGCAAAAATCGCATCTGGTTTCTGATGGGTCAAGATATTTTTGATTTCCATTTCTTTTCGGACGGGAGAAAAATCACTCGAAACATTGATAATAGGCGCTTTCGGGAGAATAGAGGCAAAGCCAGCATGGCGCAGTCCAGTCGGTGAGTTGGAATTGTCATTTCCTGTAATCATGATGATAGACTGGGCGCCAGTCTTGACCAAAGTTTGGGCTGCGAGGACACCGCCACCGTAGTTGTCAGAGGAGACGACAGGGATGTCTGGTGATAGATTTCGGTCAAAGGAAATGATCGGTGCTGTCACACGATTGTAGTCTTCGATTCCCAAGTTGTGACTTCCAGAAATGATACCATCGACCTGATTGGCCTCCAGCATTTCAATGTACTCTCGTTCTTTTTCAGAGTCGTGTTCGCTGTTGCAGATGATGGTCTTGTAGCCATTTTTGAAGAGTTGGTGTTCCAACTTGTCAATCAACTCCGCATAAAAGACATGACTGATGTTTGGGAAAATAAGTCCAATCAACTTGGCAGATTTTCCTTGGAGACTTCGAGCCAGATTATTGGGCTTGTAGCCCAATTCTCGCATGGCTTCATTAACCTTTTGAATGGTTTTCTCAGATAGATACCCCTTTTTATTGATGACCCGTGAGACGGTAGTGGGGCTGACGCCTGCAAGCTTTGCGACATCAGTTAGTTTTGCGACCATAATCTAATTCATAGTAAGTTCCAGTTGGGTTTCCAGACTTGATGAGGATACCATTTTGGTCCGCATGTGGGAAGACACGACCAGAAAATACTTTTTCTCCTTTATTGATAAAAATTTCAAAGACTGACTTGTCGATGAAGATAGTGACAGTAGTAGTTTGGTTATTGATAGGGCAAGAACGAGTTGTACCAAATTCTTGGGCGTACTGTTCACCAGCCTGACTACGATCCACTGTCACCTGTCCATTGACAAGGTCAAAGTTGATTGAAAGCCCCTTGCCCTCTTTGTCAGCGAGCAAGACAATCTCGTTTTGGCTATTGGCCTCCAAGTTGAGCTCCAGTTCATAGGTGTTATTGGTTTGAGTACGATTTGAGAAGACCTCTTCAGAAGAACGAAGTTCTTTGACGGCTGATACAGGATATTGGTAGAGTTTGCCATCTTTGATAGTGAGTTCTTTGACCAATGAGAAGGTTCCTTGGTGGTCAAAACGATCAGATGGGTAAGAAACATCTGGCAGTCCAAGCCAACTTACTGCTAGTGCACGTCCATCCGGAGCGTTGAAGGCTTGAGTTGCATAGGCTTCAAAACCATAGTCTAGATTTTGCAATGGAGACACATCGACCATTTTGGCATTTTCAGGATCAAAGGAAGCCCCGATTTTGTACATGTTTGGATAGATATTGTCATAGTCTAGAATAGCCTTATCCAATCCTTGTGGGCAGTAGAGAAGGACAGGTTGCTCGCCTGCAAAGACTAGATTTGGACATTCCATCATGTAGGCAGTGCGGTCGTTAGCAAAGTCTAGGTCGCCAACCTCTTGCCAGTTGCTGTAGTCATTATCTATAGCCTTGTAGAGACGAACAAAGCCTTTTTTCTCCCAGTCCTGTCCACCCACGATAGCATAATATTGCCCCTTAAAGTTGAAAATTTGTGGGTCGCGGAAGTGGTCGGTAGAGTCTGCTGGCTGGTCAATCAAGACCTTGTCAATCTTCGTAATCTTGCCATCTTTGTCCAAAAGAGCACCAACCTGGTATGGGTGACGAATCCAGTTTTCATCACGGACATTTCCAGTATAGAATAGGAACAACTGATCACCAAACTGCATGGCGGATCCAGAGTAGGCCCCGTGGCTATCCAATGGAGTATCTGGCAAAACTTTGACTCCAGTTTCTGTAAAGTGCACCAGATCATCACTTTCAAGCTGCACCCAAGACTTCAAACCATGAGCTGCACCAAAGGGGAAGTTTTGGTAAAAGAGAATCCATTTGCCATCAAAATAGGAAAAGCCATTTGGGTCATTGAGAAGCCCCATTTTAGGCTCAACATGGTAACGAGTATGCCATGGAGATTGTGCCATCTTTTCCTTGATTTGCTTGATTTCATCATCTGTCCAGTCTTCATAGCGTCTGTAACGGCGCTCGGTTGTCCATTCCATTTTATCTTTCCTCCATAAGTTCTATTCTATTATTAATAGTAAACGTTTTCGGCAAAAAAAGCAAATCTTTTATGTTGAAAAAGAGAAAAAAATGTCAAACGATTGCCATAAATCAAGTAAAGGAAATCTAACAAATTTTCACGAAAAATGAAAGAAAATGTAAATAAAAACCTTGGTTCCTCAAGTTTAAAGATATTTTTTTGAGGAAAAAGAGAATTTTCCTCAAAAACGAGCAAAAATAATCAGAGGAAAAAGAAAGGGAATAAAAATTTCTGCAAAACGCTTGACATATTTTAGAAACATGATAAAATAATAGTCGTAGGGCGGATAAAATCGCTTTCAAACACTTTACAAAATTTTATATAAGGAGATTTTTGCAAATGAACAATCAGGATATTGCAAAAAAGGTCATCGAAGCCCTTGGTGGACGTGAAAATGTCAACAGTGTAGCCCACTGTGCGACTCGTCTACGTGTCATGGTCAAAGATGAAGGGAAAATCAAGAAGGAAGTGATTGAGAACTTGGATAAAGTTCAAGGAGCTTTCTTTAACTCAGGCCAATACCAAATCATCTTTGGAACTGGTACAGTAAACAAGATGTATGACGAAGTTGTTGCCCTTGGTTTGCCAACATCTTCTAAAGAAGACATGAAAGCAGAAGCTGCTAAACAAGGAAACTGGTTCCAACGTGCTATCCGTACTTTCGGTGACGTCTTTGTACCAATCATTCCAGTTATCGTAGCGACAGGTCTCTTCATGGGTCTTCGTGGTCTCTTGAACGCTCTTGGAATCACACTTCCAGAAGATGTTACCATTTACAGCCAAATCCTCACAGATACAGCTTTCATCATCTTACCAGGTTTAGTTGTATGGTCAACCTTCCGCGTATTCGGTGGAAATCCAGCAGTTGGTATCGTCCTTGGTATGATGCTGGTTTCTGGTTCGCTTCCAAACGCTTGGGCAGTAGCATCAGGTGGTGAAGTAACAGCTATGAACTTCTTTGGCTTCATTCCTGTTGTTGGTTTGCAAGGTTCTGTTCTTCCAGCCTTCATCATCGGGGTGGTCGGAGCCAAGTTTGAAAAAGGTCTCCGAAAAGTGGTTCCAGATGTCTTGGATCTCTTGGTGACACCATTCGTGACACTTTTGGTTATGTCTATCCTTGGACTCTTTGTCATCGGACCAGTCTTCCACGTTGTTGAAAACTACATCCTTCTCGGAACAAAAGCCATTCTTGGTTTGCCATTTGGTCTCGGTGGTTTGGTCATCGGTGGAGTTCACCAATTGATCGTCGTATCAGGTGTGCACCACATCTTCAACTTGCTTGAAGTTCAGTTGTTGGCTGCTGACCATGTCAACCCATTCAACGCTATCATCACTGCAGCAATGACAGCTCAAGGGGCTGCGACAGTTGCCGTTGGTGTTAAAACGAAGAATCCTAAACTGAAAACACTTGCTTTCCCAGCTGCTCTTTCTGCCTTCCTCGGTATTACAGAGCCTGCTATCTTCGGGGTGAACTTGCGCTTCCGTAAACCATTCTTCCTTTCATTGATCGCTGGTGCTATCGGTGGTGGATTGGCTTCTATCCTTGGACTTGCTGGTACTGGTAATGGTATCACCATCATCCCTGGTACAATGTTGTACGTTGGTAACGGTCAATTGTTCCAATACCTTCTTATGGTAGCTGTATCATTCGTTCTTGGTTTTGCCCTTACTTACATGTTTGGTTACGAGGACGAAAAAGAAGTTGCTTCTGAAGTGGCGACAGAACGTTTGGTTCAAGAAGAAACAACTGGTAACATTCCAGTAACTCCTCAAAATGAAACAATCCAAACTCCAATCGTTGGGGACGTAGTTGCCCTTGAGAATGTTAACGACCCAGTCTTTTCAAGTGGTGCAATGGGACAAGGGATCGCTGTAAAACCAAGCCAAGGTGTGGTTTACGCACCAGCTGATGCAGAAGTATCGATTGCTTTTGCCACAGGACATGCCTACGGTTTGAAGACAGCAAATGGAGCTGAAATCTTGATCCACGTTGGTATCGATACGGTGACTATGAACGGTGAAGGCTTTGAACAAAAAGTTTCTCAAGGCGACAAGGTCAAAGCTGGTGATGTTCTTGGAACATTTGACTCAAACAAAATCGCTGCTGCAGGTCTTGACGACACAACAATGGTTATCGTGACCAATACAGCAGACTACGCTTCTGTGACACCAGTCGCAAGCGGTTCTGTTGTCAAGGGTGACGCTATCATCGAAGTGAAAGCCTAGTCTTCTTCGAAAATCAAATCTAAAAACAAAACGAACAAATATCATGTTTGTTCGTTTTTACTTGGATGGTAAGATTTACAGAGGAAAATCTAAAATATTGAGAAATCTAGCCCTTTAAAATGTGCTATAATAGAGAAAACAAAGATAAGAGGTTTATCATGACAAAATTATATGGAAGCTTAGAAGCGGGCGGTACAAAGTTTGTCTGTGCTGTCGGTGATGAAAACTTTAATGTTGTGGAAAAAACACAATTTCCTACAACAACTCCTATCGAGACTATCGATAAAACCATTGAGTTCTTCTCAAAATTCGATAACCTTGCAGGTCTTGCTGTCGGTTCATTTGGTCCGATCGATATCGACAAAAACTCAAAAACCTATGGCTTTATCACAACGACTCCAAAACCAAACTGGGCAAATGTAGACCTACTTGGTGCCCTTCGCCGCGCCCTCAACGTACCCATGTACTTCACTACCGACGTAAACAGCTCTGCCTATGGTGAAGTGGTTGCTCGTAACAATGCTGGGGGCCGTATCGAAAACTTGGTCTACTACACGATCGGTACAGGGATCGGTGCAGGTGTTATCCAACGTGGTGAGTTTATCGGTGGTGCAGGTCACCCAGAAATGGGCCACTACTATGTAGCCAAACACCCAATGGATATTGAAAAAGAATTCAACGGTGTTTGTCCTTTCCACAAGGGATGTTTGGAAGGCTTTGCGGCTGGACCAAGTTTGGAAGCTCGTACAGGTGTTCGTGGTGAAAACATCGAACTCAACAGTTCTGTCTGGGATGTTCAAGCCTACTATATCGCTCAAGCTGCGGTCAATGCTACCGTGACGTTCCGTCCAGATGTGATCGTCTTTGGTGGTGGGGTTATGGCACAGCAACACATGCTGGACCGTGTGCGTGAGAAATTCACAGCTCTTCTCAACGGCTACCTACCAGTACCAGACGTGCGTGACTATATCGTGACTCCAGCAGTCGCAGGCAATGGTTCCGCCACACTTGGAAACCTTGTCCTTGCTAAGAGTGTTGCAAAATAAAACAAAGAAAAAATCCGCTTGGGCAACCAAACGGATTTTTAGATTGTAGACAATGTTTTTGAACCTTTCCTTAAGCGATGACGGATGGTAGCGACTGTCTTCGAAATTCCATACCTAAACTTTGAGCCTAATGTCTCAAAGTTTCCGAACACCTGAAACCATTAGAATTCAGGTGTTTCTATCACGGTGGAAAGGCTAGGTAAGTCTTCGCTTCACAAGCAAAAGATAGGCATGATTTCTATACCAAAGTATACTTAGTATCAGGCTATAGTCTATCCATGCTCTAAAAATCCGCTTGGGAAACCAAACGGATTTTTCTATTCTCAAAACATCTGCCAGAAGAAATCAATGATATAGGTCAAGCCATAAGTATAAACCACTAGGGTAAAAGGTTTGGTCAAAATGATAATGATCATATAGCGCTTGAAGGTCATCTTGGTCAGTGCTGCCAGCATGCAGAGAAAGTCAGCTGGGCTAACTGGCCAAATCATCATAAAGATAAAGAAACGATCGAAGCGATTGCCCTTATCTAGCCAACCGATGTATTTGTCATAGGTGCGCTTGCTGACGACGGACTGGACAAAGGCAGCTCCGTAGAGGCGCACGAGGTAAAAGATAATGGCACAGCCAATCACGATGCCGATATAGTTATAGATGGTTCCGATGATGTGGCCGTAAATAAAGACCCCAGCCACTGAGGTCAAAGCTCCCGGAATAATCGGAACGACGGTTTGTAGGATCTGTAAAAAGATAAAGAGTGGTGGTCCCCAAACCCCAGCTTGCTGGATAAAGGCCGATAGGGTTTCCTTGGACTGTAAAACACCCGCCTGATAGGCCCAAATACAGAAAATCAAGGTGCCGACTCCCCCGACGATAGAAGAGATATTGATGACTTGCTGTAGAAGGGGAGAAACAGCTTTCATTTGCTTATCCTGTGACATGTAAACTCCTCATAGATAGTATGATTCTACTATACCATATTTTATGGAGAAAAACTATCTGGATTATCTGACTGGAGAAATAAGTGTGGTAAAATGAGAATAAGAAAATGACGGTATAGAATGAGGGGTATCATGTTAGATTTAAACTTTAAAGGAAGCTGGCGCCAATATCAAAAACAGGTCTTGGATCGTTTTCAGGACTATCAAGCAGACGGTCATGTTCATCTAGTGGCTGCTCCAGGGTCTGGAAAGACAACCATTGGTATCGAGCTAATCGCTCGTTTTGGCAACCCAGCCCTTGTTTTAGTTCCGACTGTCACCATTCGTGAACAATGGGTAGATAGGATCCAAACTGCTTTTCTAGAGGATGGTCAGAGGCTTTCAGACCTCGTTTCCCAAAACTTAAAGGAGATGAAGGTATTAACGATTGTGACCTATCAGGCTTTTCATAGTGCCATGAACCAACTGCAATCACAAGAAGATGGAGAAGCAGAGGATTTTGTGGGGTTTGATTTGTTTGCAAGCCTAAGAGCTCAGAAAGTTGCGACTCTTTGCTTGGACGAATGCCACCACCTGCGCAATGAATGGTGGAAAAGTCTGGAAGCCTTTCGCAAGCAGTATGAACAGCTACAAGTCATTTCCCTGACAGCGACACCACCTTATGACAGCGAGCCTGAACTCTGGGAACGCTATATCCGAATGTGCGGGGAGATCGATCAAGAAATCACGGTACCTGAACTAGTCAAGGAAGGCACTCTTTGCCCTCATCAGGATTTTGTCTATATGTGTTCACCAACAGCTGAAGAGGCGGAACGTCTCAAACGGTTTGAGGAGACTAAGTGGGACTATATTCACCACCTTATAGTTGATCCTGATTTTCAAACATTTGTAGCAGGGTCTAAGGTCCTCAAAGGGGATATTTCATCTGATTTGCTCTTAGAAGATCCCAAGTATTTGTCTGCTATGTTGATTTATATGCATTCTCAGGGGTTAACGATTCCTCCCTCTTTACAAAATTTACTGGGAACCCAGAAGCTTCCAGCATTGACCTCCTACTGGCTGGAGACGCTGTTGCAGAGCATACTCTATCAGACACCAGATTGGTATGAGGATCCAGATGGATATAAGAAAAAGTTAGAGGCTGACTTGAAGGCGCGTGGCTTGGTGGAAAAACGTCAGGTTTATCTGGTTAAGTCTAAGGCTTCTGACCAACTTTTAACCCAATCTCTAGGGAAGTTGTCTGCCATTGTCGATATCTTTTTGACGGAGTATGAGAGTCTAGGTCAGGAACTGAGACAGTTAGTACTAGCTGACTATATTCGCAAGGATTTTGCTACCTATCTGGGAGATAATCAGGCAACCATTTCTCAGTTGGGGGTTCTCCCTTATTTTGAAAGCATTCGTCGAAAAGCTCAGGAGCAAGAGATTCCTGTATCTTTGGCTGTCTTGTCAGGTAGTGTAGTAATTTTGCCTACCGATGTGGTAACAGAGTTGAAGGAGCTTTTGCCTCAGGTTCCTCTTATTTTCTCACCTATTGGTCACTTGGATCCAAAAGATTATGTGCAGGTTGGTTTTCCGAGCTCAGCTAAGGGAATCGTAGCGGCAGTGACGGAGCTTTTTCAACGAGGGCGGATTCAAGTCCTAGTCGGAACCAAGTCTCTCCTCGGAGAGGGTTGGGATGCTCCTTGCGTTAATTCCCTAATCCTCGGAAGCTTTGTGGGGAGCTTTATGCTGAGTAACCAGATGCGCGGGCGTGCCATTCGTATCTGGTCGGGACATCCAGAAAAGACCAGCAACATCTGGCATCTGGTAGCCGTTCAAGCGCAAGCACTTATCACTCTTCCTGGTGAGGAGCCTAGACCAGAGAGCAATCAGGATCTGCAGACCTTGTCGCGACGGATGGAGCATTTTCTTGGATTGGCCTATAATCAGGAGAGTATTGAGACCGGTTTGGATCGTTTGGATTTTCCAAAGCCCCCTTTTAAGAAAAAGCAAATTAGTGAGTACAATGAGCGAGTTAAGAGTCTCTCCAAGGATCGAGCAGGCTTGAGACTAAAATGGCAGGAAGCTCTTGTCGTAGCGGATCAGTTCGAGATAGTTACAGAAGTCGCAACCCAAAAACAGAAGGTCCCAGTCATGCTCTTGCTTGATGCATTAAAATGGGTACGCATGTCTTTGCTCTTGTTAGCAGTGGATTTGTTGGTCTTGCTATTTAGAATGAGACTGACTGGAGTTTGGTGGCTTACAGCAGCTTGTCTCCTCTTTTTGGCCTTTGCATCTTGGCGCTACCTCTGCTATAAGAGTCCCTATAAACGTTTGCAATCTCTGGGTGAGCAGATCCGAAAGGCTCTGCTAGATTCGGGGTATCTAACAGATGATCAATCCCGTGTTCAGGTAGAGGAGAATAAGGAAAATTACATGGTCTTTGCCTATCTCAAGGGAGGAAGCATGAGGGACAAGGAGTTGTTTGCGCAGACTGTGGGAGAGTTCCTTGCTCCAGTGGACAATCAACGCTATCTCTTGAAGGCAGAGAAAGTCCGACAAGGTCAGTCACCTTACTATGTCGTGCCTAGTCTTTTTGACAAGCGCAAGGAAGAAGCACAGAAATTCCTCGACTTTCTGAGGCCGACTATCGGACTCTATCACCTCGTCTATACACGAACAGAGGCCGGACGGAAAACTCTTCTAGAAGCTCGTATCCAAGCTCTCTCCAATCAAAACGACCGTACCTTGACTAAGAAGAAGGTTAAAAGCCGGTTGGAGTAGGGGTGGTAAAAATATACCCCTCTAGAAAATAAAAAAGCAAAGGGAGAAAATATGGCAGATACAATTTTAATTTTAGGTAATGGCTTTGATATTGCTATGGATCGAAAAACAAAGTATACTGATTTTATTGACTTCGAAAAACAATTATTTTCTAATCCAGATGAGGAGTTGTTAGAATTTCTAAAAGTTAAAAATATAAGGATTGAGAAATACAAGGATAATTTATATTTAAAATTTATCAATGAGAATAAAGCTACTCTGGGAGATAATTGGTCTAATCTTGAAATAATGATTTCGCAACTTGCAGATGCAATAATGTATTTCAAAGAAAATAATGATTTAATATTCAAAGTTACTATTACAGGACAAACTGGGTTACTGGATGAGAAATTATCAAAAGAAAAAAATTATAGGTCAAAATTATATATTTTAGATTTGTTTTTTTTACTCTTTCATAAAAAAGGCTGGGGTTCTTTAGAAAGAGAAGTTGCAATGGAAAAGTTGAATAATGAATTTATCAATCAACTTGATCTATTGATTGAATTGTTAGAAATATATTTATCTTATAGAGACTTTCTTGATTTTAAAGTTATCGAGATAAAATCCAAGCCAACAGCTCTAGATGCAATATCAGATTTGTCAAATTCCTCTGTCCTAAACTTTAATTATACAAACACTTCACGATATTTATTTGGAACTTCTGCGAAGAGAACTCATTTCATACATGGGCGAATTGACTTAATTAGAACCTTCAGTCGAATTAATACGATGGTTTTTGGAATTGAGGATAAAGAAAATGATGTTAACAGTGATTTAATTCCCTACCAGAAATATTATCAAAGAGTAGTAAAAGAAACGGGAAATGATTTTGAAAAATTTTTTAAACGAACTTTCTATGATATAGATGACGAATTCGGAAGTCAACTTGCAAATTCAAAGAATATCATTGTTTTTGAACACTCGGTTGACCCTTTGGATAAAGAAATATTTCAAAAATGTTTTGCATTAGCAGAAAATGGAAAGTATGATTATAGATTTATTTTCACTTATTTTAATGATTTAGCTAAACGTTCAATTATTAAGAATCTCGCAATCATCCTTGGGAAGGAAAAACTGATAGAATTAACAGGTAAACAGAATGTTGTATTTATAAAGAGTGATGATAAGGATGGTATGAAAGAAGTTCTACTACCTTAATAAAGTTAAGAATAGTTTATAGCCCACTCGTCCTCCCTAGGTCGAGTGGTTTTTCTTGAAATATGATAAAATAGAAAAGATAATACATTAATTAAGGAAAGTAAAAATGGCAAGTAAAGAAAATGCAGAACGCAAGGAGCTACATCGTAAAATTTGGGCGATTGCGGACGATGTGCGTGGAGCTGTAGATGGTTGGGATTTTAAGCAATATATCCTAGGAATTCTGTTCTATCGTTTTATTTCAGAGCACATGGCAGACTATTTTGACCGTGCGGAGCATGAGGCTGGGGACTTAGAATTCCGTTATGCTGACATAAGTGACCAAGAAGCTGAGCAAGATTTCAAACCAGGTACAGTTGAGGATAAGGGATTCTTTATCCTTCCGAGTCAACTCTTTGAAAATGTGGTCAAGAATGCCTCGCAAAATGAAAACTTAAACGAAGAATTGGCCAATATTTTCCAAGCTATTGAGAAGTCAGCGATTGGTTTCAAATCAGAGGATGATATCAAAGGTTTGTTTGATAACTTGGATACCCGAAGCAACATCCTTGGTGGAAGCGTTCCAGAAAAAAATAAACGCCTTTCTGATATTCTTAATGGTATCAATAGTATTAACTTTGGAAACTTTGAGGAAAATGACATTGATGCCTTTGGAGATGCCTATGAGTTCTTGATTTCTAACTATGCCAGTAATGCAGGAAAAAGCGGGGGTGAATTTTTCACACCTCAGACGGTTTCTAAATTACTAGCTCGCCTAGTCATGGTTGGAAAAGACAAGATTAACAAGGTCTATGACCCAACATGTGGATCAGGCTCCCTCTTGCTCCAGATGAAAAAACAATACGAAGACCATATCCTAGAGGATGGTTTCTTTGGTCAGGAAATCAATATGACCAACTACAACTTGGCTCGTATGAATATGTTCTTGCACAATATCAACTACAATAACTTTGACATTAAGCGAGGAGACACCCTTTTAAATCCTCAGCATTTAGAAGAAAAGCCATTTGATGCTATCGTTTCTAACCCTCCGTATTCTGTCAAATGGGTGGGAGATGGAGATCCAACTCTGATAAATGATGACCGTTTTGCTCCTGCAGGGAAACTAGCGCCCAAGTCAAAAGCTGACTTTGCCTTTATTATGCATAGTCTCAACCACTTGTCTAATAAAGGTCGGGCAGCTATTGTTTGCTTCCCAGGCATTTTCTATCGTGGAGGTGCTGAAAAGACCATTCGTCAGTATCTGGTAGATAACAACTTTGTTGAAGCGGTTATTGCCCTTCCAGATAATCTCTTCTTTGGCACTTCTATCGCAACTACGATTTTAGTTCTGGCGAAGAATAAACTAGAAAACAAAACCCTCTTTATTGATGCGAGTAAAGAATTCAAAAAAGAGACTAATAACAATGTCCTGACCGATAGCAATATCGAGCACATAGTTGAATTGTTCTCTAATTATCAAAGTGTTGACTATAAATCTGCTCTTGTTGATAATGAGGTGATTGGTTCAGAGCAGGATTATAATCTATCTGTGTCAACCTATGTCGAACAAGAAGATACACGTGAGAAGATTGATATTGATGAGCTCAATAAAGAAATCGCTGAGACCGTTGCCAAGATTGATCACTTGCGTGCAGAGATACATAAAATTGTAGAGGAATTGAGCCATGGCAAATGATGTGATTCTTTATAGAACTGATGACGGAGAGTCCGCTATTGAACTCCACTTGGATAATGGAACGGTCTGGCTGACCCAACAAGAACTAGCTGAGCTCTTTCAGACCTCCAAGCAAAACATTAGTAAACATATCAAGGCGATATTTGAAGATGGTGAATTGGATGAAACAGTGGTTGTCAACTATCAGTTGACAACCACTCGTCACGGTGCAATAGCTGGTAAAACTCAGTCAAAAAAAGTTGCCTACTATAATCTCGACATGATTTTGGCGATTGGTTATCGAGTACGATCTCCTCGTGGAGTCCAGTTTAGACACTATGTTTCGACAGTCTTGAAAGAGTATCTGATCAAAGGCTTTGCTATGGATGATGAGCGCTTGAAAAACTTGGGTGGAGGCTCTTACTTTAAAGAACTTCTGGAAAGAATCCGAGACATTCGCTCAAGTGAAAAAGTCTTTTACCGTCAGGTTTTAGATCTTTTCGCTACATCAAGTGATTACAATGCAAACTCTCCAGAGGCAAAGAAATTCTTTGCGACGGTGCAAAACAAGATGCATTATGCCATTCATCACAATACTGCCAGTGAACTCATTTATAACCGTGTCAATAGCGAAAAGGAATTTATGGGCTTGACCACTTTTAAGGGAGACCTTCCCACTTTATCTGAAGCAAAGGTTGCCAAGAACTATCTGACAGAAAAGGAACTCCGTGGGCTTAATCAGCTTGTATCAGGATATCTAGACTTTGCTGAAAGACAGGCAGAGCGAGAAGAAGTCATGACCATGGCTGACTGGGTGGCTCACGTAGATCGTATTCTTCAGGCTACGGGGGAAGACTTGCTAGCTAACAGTGGTTCTATCTCTCGTGAACAGATGAAGCAGAAGGTAGATAAGGAATATAAGAGCTACCAAGCCAAGACCCTCAGTCAAGTTGAAAAAGATTACCTCAAGGAAATCAAAAGTATTGAAAATCTAGCCAAGAAGGAGGTAACTGATGAACATCCTAGAAGAAATCCAAAACTGTCCCGTTGAGTGGAAAGAATTGGGGGAAGTGGTTGAAGTTTTGGATAGTTTAAGACGCCCAATAACAAAAAGTCAAAGAATTCCGGGTGATATTCCTTATTATGGAGCTAATGGAATTCAAGATTATGTCAAAGATTGGATTTTTGACGGCACTTTTATTTTAATGGGAGAAGATGGGAGTGTAATAAAAAATGATAATTCACCTATATTACACTGGGTGATAGGTAAAATTTGGGTTAACAATCATGCGCATATTTTAGGTGAAGTGCCAGGATGTGCTTTATTGAAATATGTGTATTATGTATTGAGTCAAACTGATGTCTCTGATATTGTTAGAGGGACACCTCCTAAGCTTAATCAAAAGAATCTAAAAAGTATAAAAATTCCAATTCCTCCCCTAGAAATTCAAAAAAAAATCGTGCAAATACTTGACAAATTCACCAATTATGTTACAGAATTGACCTCAGAATTGACCTCAGAATTGACCTCACGTAAAAAGCAATATTCTTTTTATAGAGATAAACTGTTATCTTTTGAAGACGAGGTTTATCAGGTTGAGTGGAAGACTCTTTCGGAAATAGCAAAAGTTTTTGGTCGAGGGAAATCGAAACATAGGCCTAGAAATGATGCAAGGTTATATGGCGGTGATATCCCGTTCATACAGACTGGAGATATAAGAGGTGCAGGGAAGTGGATTGAGAACTTTTCTAAAACTTATAGTGATTTTGGATTAGAACAAAGTAAGAAGTGGGAAAAGGGAACATTATGTATCACAATTGCTGCTAATATAGCGGAAACTGGATTATTAGGATTTGATGCATGTTTCCCTGATAGTATTATAGGCTTTGTTGCAAATCCAGAATTTGCCATTACAGAATATGTTTACTACTATTTAAATTCAATAAAAGATCATCTTGCAAATAAGAGTTATGGAAGTGCACAGGATAATCTTAACTTAGCTATATTTTCATCATTAAAAATCCCGGTTCCTTCTCTCGAAATTCAATCTCGTATTGTTGAAGTTCTAGACAACTTTGATACGATATGTAATGATTTATATATCGGACTCCCCAAGGAGATTGAATTACGCCAAAAACAATATGAATATTGGAGAAAAATGATGTTCAATTTTAATAAAAAAGGTGACAGTATACTATGACAGAATTCGAAACATTGGAAAGCCTTGCGGCTAATCTCATTTCAAAAAAATCAAAGAGTTCCCTTCTATATGCTTTTAATGGAAGTGGAAAAACTAGACTATCTATGGCTGTTAAGGAAAAATTGGATAGCGATGAACTTGGTCAAATTCAGGATATGGAGATAGACGAAAAGAAAATTTTTTATTTTAATGCATTTACAGAAGATTTATTTTCTTGGGATAATGATTTGCAAGATGATTGGGATAGAAAATTAAATATAAATCTGGATTCAACATTTTTGAAGTATATTCTTGAAGATCAGGGAAAGGAAAATGAGATTATTAATTTATTTCAAGATTACCTTGGGATTTTTCCAGAAGGAAATGCTTTGAGAGCTAAACAGCAAATTATTTTACCAAGTTTCCAAGATAACTTTACGACAGTTAAATTTTCAAAAACTTATACTGCCAAAAATGGAAATGGTGAAGATGAAAGAATTACAGAGGATAATATAAAAATTTCTAAAGGAGAAGAAAGTAGTTTTATCTGGAGTATTTTCTATACATTTCTGGATGAAGTTATTCAAACTAAGAATGAAGATCAGGACTCTTTTCCAAATTTAAAGTATATTTTTATAGATGATCCTGTTTCCTCTTTAGATGAAAGAAAAATTATTGAAATGGCTGTTGATTTAGCTAGTTTAATAAAGAAAAGTAACTTTACAAAAGCAACTGATACTGTTCCTAACTCTAGTGGTTTAAAATTTATTATCACAACTCATCATCCGCTATTTTTTAACGTATTATTTAATGAGTTAAAAAGTGATTCATGTAGTAGATTTGTACTTGAACACAAGTTACAATTGACTACTGGTGATGAAACTTATCATTTGAAGGAAACCTCGGATTCTCCATTTGCATACCACTTGAAGGTTATAGATATAATAGATGAAGCAATTAAAGAGAATCAATTAGAAAAATATCACTATAATTTATTAAGATCACTTTTTGAAAAAACATCTACTTTTTTAGGATATAAATCATGGGAAGAAATTATACCTGAGAGTGAAAAAGATGAGGTTCATAGAAGGTACTTAAATTTGTTCAGTCATGACAAACAATCGTTTGAAGAATTTCCAGATATAACAGAAGATGATAAAGAACAATTTAAAGTGATTTATAAGTCGTTTATTGAGAAATACTACTTCAATACAGATATTAGTCATTTAAACTAGAATGTTTAGAGATTAGTGAGGAAGCATGCAATGATTGATTATTCAAAAGTACATGAAGTAATTGCGGAAACAAATGAAGGGATTCTCTTGGCTGAGTATCAACCAGAGTATCGCACGGATAGAGAATATCAGTCAGAGGCTGATTTAGAAAATCAGTTAATTTCTGATTTGGTGAATCATCTCAACTATGAACGCTTAAATATTCATACACCTGAAGATCTTTTAGCAAATGCAAAGGTTCAAATTGAAAAGCTCAATAAGGTGACCTTTACAGATGCGGAGTGGCAACGTTTTGTAGTTGAGTATTTGGATTGTCCCAATGAAGGGCTAGTTGAAAAGACTCGGAAAATTCAAGAAAATCATATCTATGACTTTGTCTTCGATGATGGACGAATTAAAAATATTTTTATCCTTGATAAGAAAAACATTCATAACAACAGCATGCAGGTCATCAACCAAGTGATCCAAGTGGGGAGCCATACCAACCGTTATGATGTTACCATCCTAGTAAACGGCCTTCCATTAGTTCAGATTGAATTAAAGAGACGAGGAGTTCGTCTGCAAGAAGCCTTTAATCAGCTTCACCGTTATAGTAAGGAAAGTTTCAATAGCGAGAATTCTTTGTATAAGTATATTCAGATTTTTGTTATTTCTAATGGTACTTATACACGCTATTTTGCCAATACAACGGCTCAAAATAAAAATCATTATGAGTTCACTTGTGAATGGGCAGACCGCAAAAATAAAACAATTCACGACCTTGAGGACTTTACTGTTACCTTTTTGAGCAAACGAGTTCTTTTAGAAGTTTTAACCAAGTATTGTGTCTTTGATGCTGATAATACCTTGCTCATCATGCGCCCTTATCAGATAGCTGCAACAGAGAGTATTTTACGAAAGATTCATTCCACAAATGAAATGAAGAATTTCGGTACGATTAATGCTTGTGGCTATATCTGGCATACGACGGGTTCTGGGAAAACTTTGACCAGCTTTAAAACCGCTCGTTTAGCAACAGAGTTGGACTATATTGATAAAGTGATATTTGTGGTGGATAGAAAAGACCTAGATTATCAAACCATGAAGGAATATCAAAAATTCCAACCAAATTCAGTAAATGGTAGTAACAATACAAAAGAACTCCAACGTAATATTGAAGAAAATGATGGAAAAATCGTTGTCACAACTATTCAGAAGTTAAATAAATTTATAACAGCAAATCCAAATCATGAAATCTACAGTAAGAAATGTGTCTTGATTTTTGACGAGTGCCATCGCTCCCAGTTTGGGAAGGCGCAAAAGCGTATCAAAAAAGCTTTTAAACAGTATGCTTTATTTGGATTTACAGGTACTCCGATTTTCCCAGAAAATAGCTTAACAGGAGAAACAACACAAGAGGTTTTTGGAGAGCAACTTCATAACTACGTTATAACAGATGCTATTCGAGATAAAAAAGTGTTGAAGTTCAAAGTCGACTATAACTATATCAAGCCTGAAATAAACAAGTATAGAGAAGCTGAAAAAGCAGTTGGTCAAGAGATTGATGAGAAGAAACTCAAAAAGATAGAGAAGGAGATCCTATTGCATCCAGAACGGATAGCAACCATTACAGAGTACCTGTTGAGAGTTTATAATGACAAGACGCATCGGAGTAAATATTACACTCATAAACAAAAAAAGATGCAAGGTTTTAATGCTATGTTGGCTGTACAAAGTATTGAAGCAGCAAAACTATACTATGAAGAACTCCAGCAGCAACAGGCAACTCTACCAGAAGTTAAGCGTTTGAAGGTCGCTACTATCTTTAGCTTTGCGCCTAACGAAGAACAGTCAGCTTATGGAGAGATTCAAGATGAAGAGCTAGACCCTCAAGATACAGCCATGTCTCTTTCATCTAAAGAGTTTCTTTCTAAAGCAATCTATGACTATAATCAAATGTTCAAGACCAACTTTTCGACTAATGGGAAAGAGTTTCAAAATTATTATCGAGACCTTTCAAAACGAGTTAAGTCCAAGGAAGTGGATTTACTGATTGTAGTTGGTATGTTCTTGACGGGATTTGATGCTCCAACTATGAATACACTCTTTGTCGATAAAAATCTTCGTTATCATGGATTGATTCAGGCATTCTCGAGAACTAATCGAATTTTTAATGAGGTTAAACCTTTTGGCAATATCGTTTGTTTCCGTGATTTAGAAAAGGCCACACAAGAAGCCATAAAAACATTTGGTGATACTAATAAGCTTGATATCATCTTAGAAAAAAGCTTTAGTGAATACATGGATGGTTTTGTGGATCAGGTAACTGGTATTGAGGTCAAAGGATATACAGCAGTCTGTCAGGAAATTCTTGAGAAATTCCCGAATCCACAAGAAATTGAAACAGAGCATGATAAAAAAGAGTTTGTTAAGCTATTTGGTGAATTGCTGAAGCTTGATAATGTTCTCAGAAATTATGATGAATTCCAAGAGCTAGACAAGCCTATCTCAGAAGGTTATCTTCAAGATTTGAAGAGTGCTTATGTAGAAATTCGAGATGAATTCTTAAACCTTAAAAACTATGAAAAGAGTAAAGATTTAGAGGTTGACCTTTCAGATGTTGAATTTGAAATCGAACTCTTAAAAACAGATGAGATTAATCTGGATTATATCCTTGCATTGATTGTTGAGAAATCGAAGAACTCTGAATCTAAGGAAGATTTGAAAGAAGAAGTTAGTCGTGTAATTCGCTCAAGTATTGATATTCGTGCTAAAGAAGAGTTGGTTATCGGGTTTATCAATGACACCGATTTGCAAAAATTGAAAGACCATGATGGGATTATCAATGCTTTCTACGAATATGGCAAGGAGCGCAAAAAAATCGCGATTCAAGACCTAGCTGAGTCTGAGAAACTTGTAGCTGATTATCAATTATTCATAGATAAATCAATTCAACGAGGTTATGCCGAAAACAGTGGAACTGATTTGGATTCGATTATTCCACCAACTTCTCGTAGACAGGGAGCGCGTGAACGGAAAAAACAAGAAGTTCTACATAAGATTCAGTTGTTGGTAGAGACTTATTCAGGTATTTGATGATTTCTAAATCAAGGTTTGTTAGAAAAATCAGGTTCTACAAAAAACACTCTTTATTCGCTCGTTTTTTAGATGCAACTTTGTTTCCATATTTCCTGGGAACTGATAGAAAGCAAGGAGAAACATGGAACAAACTAACCAAAAATCCCAGTGCCAACAACTCTGGGCTAGAAACAAATATCTCGTTTTGAGCCATTCCAGCAATATTTACAATGAGATTCGCCAATACTTGAAGAATGAAGAGGTGGAGCTGAGTCAGGTTCAAGAGATGATTGATCGTGCCTGTCAAATCCCAGAGCATAGAGGTCAGGTTTGCAATGCCTTTCAGCATATTTGGGGCTATTTCAAAAAGAAAGCGACAGATGCTGAGCGCAAGGACTATATGCTCTTGCTGGATCGCTACCGCTTTGGTCAGGCTACTAAGGAAGACTTGATCGCTAAGACGAGAGAGTTGCTGGATCGCTATCCCAATACCTATTTGCAACATTCGACTTTACTGAAAGGAGACGCCCATGAGACTTTGGCATGAGGCTTTGATTTCGCAACTTCCCCGTCCTCAACTCTTGGGGCAGCATCGAGAGTGTTGTGCCCTGCGTGGCAATGGCTGGGGCAGAAAGCATGCGACAGTGGACTATGTCTTTACCCATTCGCCCTATCGTCTCTATGCCTACCATGACTTGATCATGGAGGAGATGGTTAACCGAGGCTACAATGTCAGTCCAGAGTGGCTGGACAAAAACTACCGCGGTAAGACTTGTCCTCCTTATGAAGACTTAGCAGAGGATAAGTTGAAAAGTCCTATCTACAGCGAGCATGATGCAAGATACTACGAGGAGTGTCTGGCTAATCTCCGAGATAAGGGGATAGAGTTGGAGTAAGAGTACAGAAGTTGTGAATGTCTAGTATTTCTTTAAGCTTTTTCGAATAATAAAGATGAGGCCTTTAGAATTTTCTGAAGGTCTTCTTTTTATGAATATTTGGATTTACTTTTAATAACTTTTGAGTTATAATTAAATTAGAAAGAGGTTGCTTGGTGCATACGACTTACTTCTATAAGGACAAAAATGGAAATGAGCCAGTCTTGGATTATATGAGAGAATTGGATTGTCAGAAAAGTAAGGATAGCCGCATCAAACTCAATAAACTAAATGACTATATCGAGTTGCTTAGTCAGCATGGGACTAGAGCAGGTGAGCCCTATATTAAACATTTGGAAGATGAGATATGGGAACTAAGACCTCTTAGGGGTAGGATACTATTTGTGGCTTGGGTTGATGGGAGTTTTGTTCTTTTACATCATTTTGTCAAAAAGACTCAAAAGACTCCTAGAAGAGAAATTGAAAAAGCCAAGCGTGAACTGAAGGACTTAAAAGAAAGAGGGGCAAGTAATGAAGAATAGTGTCATTGGAAGTAATTGGAAGGATGTTCGGTCAGAACTCTTTACCAAAGAGGAAATCCTTGAAAGTGATATTCGAGTGGCTATCATGAGTGAGTTGATTGAGGCTAGACATGAGCAAGGAATTAGTCAGAAAAAGCTAGAAGAACTTAGTGGAGTGAGTCAGCCTGTGATTGCTAGGATGGAGACAGGCAAGACCAGTCCTCAGTTGGATACGGTCTTAAAAGTTTTAGCCAGTTTAGGAAAGACACTAGCAGTCGTTCCACTTGAACAGGGGAAAAGTTGATAGGGATGAAATTACTTGGTTGGCTAAAATCATCCACTGGATAATTTTACCTCCCGTCCGCACTTTTCAGGGAAATATCAGAATTATAAAAGAAAAATCAACTTATAGTCTTTTCTAATAACAAGCCATAGTCACTTATAAGAATCATCAATAGCTCGTTTGAGCATTCTAACTAAAATATAGCTATAAAACAAACTATACAAAGGATTTGAGACGCTGGTCTCAAGTCTTTTTCTTTTGTTCAAAATGATGGTATAGTTTCAAACTATATCAAAGCCTAATTATTTACAATTATACAGACAGTTTCTTTTCTGTTAAGATAGTTTCAACAACAAATTTTGGAGGACACATCATGTCAACTACGATCATCGGTTTCCCTCGTTTGGGCGAATTCCGCGAATTAAAATTTACAACTGAAAAATACTTTAGAAAAGAAATCTCAGAAGAAGAACTCCTTGCAGCCGCAAAAGAATTGCGCGCAAAACACTGGAACATTGTCAAAGAAAAAGGCATCACTGAAATCCCATCAAATGACTTTTCTCACTATGACAACTTCCTAGATGCTGCTTTCCTCTTCAACGTGGTGCCAGCATCTGTTCAAAACTTGGACTTGTCTGACCTTGAGCGCTACTTTGCTTTGGGACGTGGTTACCAAGGAGAAAAAGGGGACGTTCGTGCCCTTCCGATGAAGAAGTGGTTTAACACCAACTACCACTACATCGTTCCTAAATTTGAAAAAGACACTCAAGTTAAATTGGCTGGTCACAAAATCTTTGATGAGTTCCAAGAAGCAAAAGAACTTGGATTGAACACTCGTCCTGTTCTCGTCGGTCCATTCACTTTCCTTCAATTATCAGATTTTGAAGAAGGCGTGAAAGCAGAAGACTTCGTAGACAGCTTAGTGGCTGCTTACCAAGAAGTTTTTGCAAAATTGGCTGAACTTGGTGCGACTCGCATCCAACTCGACGAAGCGGCTCTTGTCAAAGACTTGACAGCTGAAGAAAAAGCTCTCTTCTTGAACCTCTACAACAAACTTTTGGCTGACAAGAAAGGTCTTGAAGTCTTGCTTCAAACTTACTTCGGTGACGTTCGTGACGTTTACTCTGATCTTGTGAATTTGCCAGTAGATGCCATCGGTTTGGACTTCGTTGAAGGTAAGAAAACTCTTGAACTTGTGAAAGGTGGCTTCCCAGCTGACAAGACTCTCTATGCAGGTATCGTCAATGGTAAAAACATCTGGCGCAACAATTACGAAAAGAGCTTGGCTGTTCTTGAGCAAATCCCAGCTGAAAACATCGTTTTGACAAGCTCATGCTCCCTTCTTCATGTGCCATTTACAACTGCTAATGAAGAATTTGAACCAGCAATCTTGAACCACTTTGCATTTGCAGTAGAAAAATTAGAAGAACTTCGTGACTTGGATGCTATCCGCAATGGTCAAGGTGCAGAAGCTCTTGCAGCTAACAAAGAACTCTTTGCGACTGAGCGTGTGGGTGAAAATGCAGAACTTCGTGCGCGTATCGCTAGTTTGACAGACGCTGACTACACTCGTTTGCCAGCCTTTGCAGAACGTGAAGCGATCCAAGAAGAAACTTTCAAACTTCCAGCACTTCCAACAACAACAATTGGTTCATTCCCTCAAACTAAGGAAGTCCGTGCCAAACGTTTGGCCTTCCGTAAGGGTGAATTGTCTCAAGAAGAGTACGACGCCTTCCTTGCTGAAACCATCGACGAATGGATCAAATGGCAAGAAGAAGTTGGATTTGACGTGCTTGTACACGGTGAATTCGAGCGTAACGACATGGTTGAGTACTTCGGTCAAAACTTGTCAGGTTACCTCTTCTCTAAGAATGGTTGGGTACAATCATACGGTATGCGTGGGGTGAAACCACCAATCATCTGGGGTGATGTGACTCGTCTCAACCCAATCACTGTCAAATGGTCTAGCTACGCACAAAGCCGTACTGACAAACCTGTTAAAGGTATGTTGACTGGACCTGTTACCATCCTCAACTGGTCATTCCCACGTGAAGACATCTCTATCAAGGATTCTACTCTTCAAATCGCACTTGCAATCAAGGATGAAGTTCTTGACCTTGAAGCTGCAGGCGTGAAGATTATCCAAATCGACGAGGCTGCTCTTCGTGAGAAATTGCCACTTCGTCGTAGCGACTGGTACGAAGATTACCTTGACTGGGCTATTCCAGCCTTCCGCTTGGTACACTCTACAGTAGCGCCAGACACACAAATCCACACTCACATGTGTTACTCAGAATTTACAGATATCATCCCAGCTATCGACAACATGGATGCGGACGTTATTTCCTTTGAAGCAAGCCGTTCAAACCTTGAAATCTTGGACGAACTCAAAGCGAAAAACTTCCAAACAGAAGTGGGACCTGGGGTTTACGATATCCACTCACCTCGTGTGCCAAATGAAGGCGAAATTGACCACACAATCGATGCTATTCTTGCTAAAGTTCCAAGCAAAAAAGTTTGGATCAACCCTGACTGTGGTTTGAAAACACGTGGTATTCCAGAAACAAAAGAAAGCTTGATCCGCCTTGTCGAAGCAGCCAAAGCTGCGCGTGAGAAATTGTAAGATAAGATTTCTCTCTTGACACTGACTGTTCAAGGAACTGCTTGGCCCTAGCTGCTCAGCAATCATGAAATCAAAAAGAAAAGGATAATGACTATGTCACGCCAAACGCCGTCACTTTCATTTGAAGTGTTCCCTCCAAACCCAGCTGTGGGTAATGATAAAATTATTTCAGCCTTGCAGGATATGCGGGAGCTGACACCGCACTTTATCAGTGTGACCGCCAGCAATAATAAATTTAATATCAAGGAAACGACGGTTCGTTTGGCTGACTTTATCCAGAATGATTTGGCGATTCCAACCATTGCCCACTTACCAGCTATCTATCTGACCAAGGAAAAGGTTGCTGAAACCATTGCAGACTTGGACAAGGTTGGGGTACAGAAAATCTTAGCCTTGCGTGGAGATATCATCCCTGATGTGGAGCCGCAAAAGGATTTCCGCTACGCAACAGATTTGATCGAGTTCATCAAGGAACAAGCTCCTCACTTTGATATTGTTGGCGCTTGCTACCCAGAGGGCCATCCTGACTCGCCAAACCAAATCTCGGATATTCAAAATCTCAAGAAGAAAGTGGATGCAGGCTGTTCAAGCCTTGTAACGCAGCTTTTCTTTGACAATGAGCGTTTCTATGATTTCCAAGACAAGTGTACCTTGGCAGGGATTGATGTTCCTATTCATGCAGGTATCATGCCCATTCTTAACCGAAATCAAGCGCTTCGTCTCTTGAAAACGTGTGAGAATATCCATCTTCCACGAAAATTTAAGGCTATCTTGGACAAGTATGAGCATGACCCTGAGTCGCTCAGAGCAGCAGGACTTGCCTATGCCGTGGATCAGATCGTGGACTTGGTTACACAAGATGTTGCAGGAGTGCATCTCTACACTATGAATAATGCTGAAACAGCAAAATACATCCACCAAGCAACCCATGCCTTGTTCAACCATCAGTCTCTAGGGTAATCAATTCTTTAACCACTGAGACGACAGCTTGTCATTCACTTGATTTTAAATGAAAAATGACAGTTGCGAAAGCCAAAGAATTTGCCAAATAAAATAAACAACAAACCATTCCTCTTTTCATGGGGGAATGGTTCCTTTTTAATAGAAAAGCCCGCACTTTTTAAGAAAAATATGATAGAATAGACTCTGTACGTACTTGATACAAAGATGAGGGTATTGAATAATACAATGCATTCAAACTGCAAGGTTTAGCGACACGAGTGAGTCAAATCGATATTATTTGACGAGGGAGTTAGTAAAGCATTTAGCTAATCGTATGATAGCGATTAGCGTGAAAGGCTTAGATGCTTTAGCATCAATCCTTTCTAATGATTTGTATCTTGAGTAATTGAACCCGGCCGAAAAGCTGTGTAAAAAAGATAAACTGTCTTGTCTTCATCGAAGACTTCGTCAGTTTCCTATTTTTACTTTGCTTTTGACGTCCTTGGTATCTTGATCTTTGTAGGCAAGGCGTATAATTTCATCAATCCAAAGGGGATTAAAATGACAAAACAAGTGTTTCAAACGACTTTTGCGGGTCGTGAGTTAATCGTAGAGACTGGTCAGGTTGCTAAGCAAGCAAATGGCGCAGTTGTCGTGCGTTACGGTGAGTCAACTGTCTTGACTGCGGCCGTTATGTCTAAGAAGATGGCAACTGGGGATTTCTTCCCACTCCAAGTCAACTACGAAGAAAAGATGTATGCAGCTGGGAAGTTTCCTGGTGGCTTTATGAAACGTGAAGGACGTCCTTCAACAGATGCGACCTTGACAGCGCGTTTGATTGACCGTCCAATCCGTCCAATGTTTGCGGAAGGTTTCCGTAACGAAGTGCAAGTGATCAATACGGTCCTTTCTTACGATGAAAATGCCTCTGCACCTATGGCTGCTATGTTTGGTTCATCCTTGGCACTTTCTATTTCAGATATTCCATTTGACGGACCAATTGCTGGGGTACAGGTGGGCTATGTCGATGGTCAAATCATCATCAACCCTACTCAAGAACAAGCAGAGCAATCGCTTCTTGAATTGACAGTAGCTGGGACCAAGCATGCTATCAACATGGTTGAGTCTGGTGCCAAAGAATTATCAGAAGAAATCATGTTGGAAGCCCTTCTCAAAGGGCACGAAGCAGTCAAAGAATTGATTGCTTTCCAAGAAGAAATCGTTGCTGCTGTTGGTAAGGAAAAAGCAGAAGTGGAATTGCTTCATGTGGATGCTGACTTGCAAGCTGAAATCATCGCAGCCTATAACAGTGACCTCCAAAAAGCAGTTCAAGTAGAAGAAAAATTGGCCCGTGAAGCTGCAACTCAAGCAGTCAAAGATCAAGTGACGGCCGTTTACGAAGAAAAATATGCGGACCACGAAGAATTTGATCGTATTATGCGTGATGTGGCTGAAATCTTGGAACAAATGGAACACGCTGAAGTGCGCCGTTTGATCACAGAAGACAAGGTTCGTCCGGACGGTCGTAAGGTCGATGAAATCCGTCCTTTGGATGCGGTCGTTGACTTCCTTCCTCGTGTACATGGTTCTGGTCTCTTCACTCGTGGACAAACTCAAGCCCTTTCAGTCTTGACCTTGGCTCCGATGGGGGAAACTCAAATCATCGATGGTTTGGATCCAGAGTACAAGAAACGCTTTATGCACCACTATAACTTCCCTCAATACTCTGTAGGGGAAACAGGTCGTTACGGTGCGCCTGGTCGTCGTGAAATCGGTCACGGTGCTCTTGGTGAGCGTGCCCTTGCTCAAGTCTTGCCAAGTTTGGAAGAATTCCCATACGCTATCCGTCTGGTAGCAGAAGTCTTGGAATCAAATGGTTCTTCGTCTCAGGCTTCTATCTGTGCAGGAACTCTTGCCCTTATGGCTGGTGGTGTACCAATCAAAGCGCCAGTAGCGGGTATTGCCATGGGTCTCATCTCAGATGGAAATAACTACACAGTATTGACCGATATCCAAGGTTTGGAAGACCACTTTGGAGATATGGACTTTAAGGTTGCAGGTACTCGTGACGGGATTACAGCCCTTCAGATGGATATCAAGATCCAAGGAATCACTGCAGAAATCTTGAGAGAAGCCCTTGCTCAAGCCAAGAAAGCGCGTTTTGAAATCCTTGATGTGATTGAAGCAACCATCCCAGAAGTTCGTCCAGAATTGGCTCCAACTGCACCGAAAATTGATACCATCAAGATTGATGTGGACAAGATTAAGATTATCATCGGTAAGGGTGGAGAAACCATTGACAAGATCATCGCTGAAACAGGCGTCAAGATTGATATCGACGAAGAAGGTAACGTGTCCATCTACTCTAGTGACCAAGATGCCATTAACCGAACCAAAGAAATCATCGCTGGCTTGGTTCGTGAAGCCAAAGTGGATGAAGTCTACCATGCTAAGGTTGTTCGTATCGAGAAATTTGGTGCCTTTGTCAACCTCTTTGATAAGACAGATGCACTTGTGCATATTTCTGAAATGGCTTGGACTCGTACCAATCGTGTAGAAGACTTGGTAGCTATCGGTGATGAAGTAGATGTTAAGGTTATCAAGATTGATGAAAAAGGCCGTATCGATGCCTCTATGAAAGCTCTTCTTCCTCGTCCGCCAAAACCTGAGCATGATGAAAAAGGTGAAAAGTCTGAGCGACCTCACCGTCCACGTCATCACAAGGACCACAAACCTAAGAAAGAATTTACAGAAACACCAAAAGATTCAGAATAAGAAAAGGAGAAATGTATGGGATGGTGGCGCGAAACCATTGATATTGTAAAAGAAAATGATCCAGCGGCACGCAACAGTTTGGAAGTTTTGCTGACTTATCCAGGTGTCAAGGCCTTAGCTGCCCACCGTCTCTCGCATTTTCTATGGAAGCACGGCTTCAAACTCCTAGCTCGGATGCACAGTCAGTTTTGGCGCTTTTGGACTCAAATCGAGATTCATCCGGGTGCTCAGATAGAATCAGGTGTTTTTATTGACCATGGTTCAGGTCTGGTGATTGGAGAGACGGCGATTGTTGAAAAAGGCGTTCTTCTCTATCACGGAGTGACTCTTGGTGGAACAGGGAAGGATGTTGGCAAACGCCATCCGACTGTGCGTAAAGGAGCTCTCATATCGGCTCATGCCCAAGTTATCGGACCGGTAGAAATCGGTGAAAATGCCAAAGTCGGTGCTGCTGCAGTAGTCGTGGCAGACGTACCTAGTGATGTGACAGTTGTCGGTATTCCAGCTAAGATTGTTCGCGTTCATGGACAGAAGGATGAACCAACGATCCACGAAGTCGAAGAAAAACGAGAGTACTACGTCAATAAACTAGAGCAGGCTAGAGAAGCCAGTCACCATTCATCAAGTCTGTAGGATAGGGTAGCAAAGTTATCGAGGTGAAGTATGACAGGAGGTAAGAACTATGTCAGATTTATCAGATGCAATTTTGAACCAGGCAGTTCTTGAGTTGCAAGAACGCTTGGATGGTCTTGCTAAGGAGCGCTTTATTAAACTGCCACCTAGCCACCAGCGTGAATGGGCTCATTATATCAGTGAAGCCAAAAAAGATGAGACCAAACTGCGCCGTCTAAATAAAATGAAGGCGGATTTGCTGGAGCCTTAAAGAAAGAGAAGTTATGCTATTAGAGGAATTTGAAGATGTAGCAGCAGTTATTGAGCCAACTGAAAAGCCAGTCCATGACAAGAGAGAGGTATGCGAAACCATCATTCTGTCCTTTAATGGCGAAATTCTGAAACGTTTGATTGAGTCAGAAGATGTCTATCCGGGAGGCTATTTGAAAAGCATAAACGGCCATCATCCATGGTATATTTATGGCCAAGGACCTAGCAAGCTAGCAGTTATGTTGGCTCCAATTGGGGCTCCCATGATAGTCGGCCAGCTGGAGGAGTTGGCGGCCAGAGGCTTCAAAAATTTCATCATTTTAGGTTCCTGTGGCGTTTTGGACCGCTCAATTGAGGCGGATAAAATTATCCTGCCTGCAGCTGCATTGCGAGATGAAGGAACTAGCTATCACTATGCCCCACCGGGTGACGAAGTCGCCTATGACGAGTCTCTGCTGATTGAGCTGGAAGCCATCTTTGACAAGCACAATATCGAGCATATCCGCACCAAGGCTTGGACGACTGATGCCTTTTATCGGGAAACGCCTGATAAGGTCAAGCGTCGCTTGGCTGCTGGAGCTCAAGTGGTGGACATGGAAGCTTCGGCTATCATGGCTTGGAGTCAATTCCGCAAGAGTAAAGTCTATCAGTTCTTCTACACAGCTGACTATGTGGACCATCATAACCGAACCTGGGATGCCCGCCATGAAGAGCGGACAGCTGATGCCATGACTTTTTTCACTATCGCTTTGATAATAGCCAAGGAACTAGAAAGGTAACTACAAGAATGGCAGTATATTTTTACGGCTGTATCACCATGGATGGCTACTTGGCAGACAGCCAGCACAGGATAGACTGGCTGCATCAGCTTGGTTCTGTAGAGGATACAGGCTATGATGACTTTTACAGGCAAATGGATATCACCATCATGGGCAAGCGGACCTTTGAGGAAATCCAAGATTTGCAAGATGTAGAAAGTTTTTATAAAGCTACGGAAAACTATGTCTTTACGCATGATAGGCACCTGCCTGTCAGCAATTACCAGCCAGTAGCTGGGGATGTGGTGGACTTTGTTCACCAGATTGACAAAGGCAAAAATGTCTTTGTGATTGGTGGTAATTCCTTGGTAGGACCGCTCTTGGATGCGGATCTTTTCGACCACCTCATTATTCAGATAGCACCCCTTATCCTAGGAAAGGGGGTTCCCCTCTTTACCCAAGAGGAAGGGCAGCGCTTTTACCAACTGGATAGCCTCAGACAATTTGGCCCTTTTGCAGAGCTGGTTTTCAGCCGAAAAAGTCAGAAATAGAGAAGGGAGTGGACCGCATGATTAAAATTTACGACACCATGTCTCGTGATTTGCGAGAATTTGTCCCAATCGAAGAAGGAAAGGTTCGCATGTATGTCTGTGGGCCAACGGTATACAACTATATCCACGTAGGGAATGCCCGTTCGACGGTGGCTTTTGATACCATTCGTCGTTATTTCGAATACCGTGGCTACGAAGTTGCCTATATTTCCAACTTTACAGATGTAGACGATAAGATTATCAACCGTGCCAAGGAAGAAGGTATCACGCCTCTGGAGGTTGCGGACAAGTACATCGCTGCCTTTCGTGAGGATGTGACAGCTTTGGGCGTGAAACCTGCGACTCGCCATCCGCGTGTGGTGGAGTTTATGGCGGACATCATTCGTTTTGTGGAAGACTTGATTGAAAAAGGTTATGCATACGAGAGTCAAGGAGATGTTTACTTCCGCGTGGAAAAATCTCACAACTATGCTAAATTGGCCAATAAAACCTTGGAAGATTTGGAGCTGGGTGCTTCAGGTCGTACCGATGAGGAAACGGCTCGCAAGGAAAATCCTGTAGACTTTGCTCTTTGGAAAGGTGCAAAACCAGGCGAGATTTCTTGGGACAGTCCTTGGGGACCTGGTCGTCCAGGCTGGCATATTGAGTGTTCGGTCATGTCGACAGAGATTTTGGGCGATACCATTGATATCCACGGTGGTGGAGCTGATTTGGAGTTTCCTCACCATACCAACGAAATTGCCCAGTCAGAAGCCAAAACTGGCAAGACTTTTGCTAACTACTGGATGCATAATGGCTTTGTCAATATCGACAATGTCAAGATGTCCAAGTCTTTGGGTAACTTTATTACCGTTCATGATGCCCTCAAGACCATTGATGGTCAAGTGCTTCGTTTCTTCTTTGCGACTCAACATTACCGCAAGCCGATCAACTTTACAGAAAAAGCAGTGCGTGATGCCGAGACCAATCTCAAGTATCTAAAGAACACCTATGAACAACCATTTACTGGGACTGTAGATGCTCAAGAGTTACAGGCTTTTAAAAATAAGTTTGTTGCCGCTATGGATGAGGATTTCAACTCCGCAAATGGTATCACAGTTGTCTTTGAAATGGCCAAATGGATCAACTCCGGCAACTATGATGCAAGTGCTAAGGAAGCTCTTGCGGCTATATTGGAAGTCTTTGGGATTGTCTTTGTTGAGGAAGTTTTGGATGCAGACATTGAAGCCTTAATCCAAAAACGTCAAGAAGCGCGTGCTAATCGTGACTTTGCGACAGCAGACCAAATCCGTGATCAATTAGCGGCTCAAGGAATTAAGCTCCTTGACACCAAGGATGGAGTGAGGTGGACTCGTGATTGATGTCAATCTCATTAACGGGATTGCGCTTGCCTTCGAAGGAGATGCGGTTTATTCCATGTATATCCGTCGCCATCTCATCCTTAAAGGCATGACCAAACCCAACAAACTCCACCAAGAGGCGACTAAGTATGTGTCAGCCAAGGCTCAGGCTCGCTTGATTTCCCTCATGTTGGAAGAGCAAGTCCTGACGGAAAAAGAAGAAGAAATCTACAAACGTGGCCGCAATACCAATAGTCACACAAAGGCTAAAAATGCAGATGTGGTGACTTACCGCATGTCTACAGGTTTTGAAGCAGTGATGGGCTATCTCCATCTGACTGAAAATGTGGAGCGTCTAGAGACTATAATTTCTTGGTGCATCCAAAAAGTGGAGGGCTAGGACATGATTGCAAAGGAATTACAAGACTGGTTTCCTGAAGCTCAGATTTCAGATCAGCCAGTAGAGAAACCAGGCTATCTCACTCTCCCTTTAGCTTCTCAGCAGTGGATTTTACTGGAGGAAGCTGGGCTCAGCGAGCGTGAAAAGCAGCTGGTTGCCCTTTTGACCCAGCAAGAGCAGGCTCGTTCGCTCAATCCTTGGTATCCCTATCTGATTGAGGGGAAGGGGCAGGCACCGCAAACATTTAAAAAGATACAACTGGTTTATTGCCATCTTTCCTATTTCCAACAGGAAAATCTATCCTCTTGGCTAGACATGATGCGGACCCTCTTTCCCAACTGCCAGACAGTATTGCAGGTCGGGGCTCAGGATTATGTATTTGTGCTTCAACAAGATAAGTACACCTCTGTTCGCTCGATCTTATCTGATACGATTGAGGCAGTTGAGTATGACTTTGGTCTTCGTCTGTCGATCATGTTGGGGCAGGTTTGGTCTCAGACAGGTCCTCAGGCCCTATCAGACTTAATCAAAGCGGAGCGAGATTTGTTTAAGACTTGGTGGCGTCAGGGTCACCAAGGTGTACACACCTTTTCACAACTCTATCTATGGAGTATGGGAGAAAGACTAGTGGACCTGAAGGTAACCAAGGAATGCCTGCACCAGATGATCTTGGATCAAGACCAGATTCAGGAAATTATCCTTTCTCTCTGGGAAAACAGTGCTGTTCTGACTAAAACAGCCCAGCAACTCTATCTGCACCGCAACTCTCTCCAATACAAGATTGATAGATGGGAAGAATTGACAGGACTTCAGTTGAAGGAGTTGACGGATCTCACTCTTTGTTATCAGTTGATTTTACCAGATATTCTTTAAAGTTTTGTGCAAGTTGCACAGAACTTTTTTATTTTTTTGGTCACCTTGCCATAGAAAAATAAAGCGTTTTCATCTATAATAAAACTATCAAAAGACAAAAGGAGTTCACCTCGATGGTAGAATTAAATCTTAAAAACATTTACAAAAAATATCCAAACAGCGAACACTACTCAGTTGAAGACTTCAACTTGGACATCAAAGACAAGGAATTTATCGTTTTCGTAGGTCCTTCAGGATGTGGTAAATCAACAACTCTTCGTATGATTGCTGGTCTTGAAGACATCACAGAAGGTACTGCATCTATCGATGGCGTGGTTGTCAACGACGTAGCTCCAAAAGACCGTGACATCGCCATGGTATTCCAAAACTACGCTCTTTACCCACACATGACTGTATATGACAACATGGCTTTCGGTTTGAAATTGCGTAAATACAGCAAAGAAGACATCGACAAACGTGTGCAAGAAGCAGCAGCAATCCTTGGTTTGAAAGAATTCTTGGATCGTAAACCAGCTGACCTTTCAGGTGGTCAACGTCAACGTGTTGCCATGGGTCGTGCGATCGTCCGTGATGCAAAAGTGTTCTTGATGGACGAACCTTTGTCAAACTTGGATGCCAAACTTCGTGTATCCATGCGTGCTGAAATCGCGAAAATCCACCGTCGTATCGGAGCTACAACTATCTACGTAACTCACGACCAAACAGAAGCGATGACTCTTGCAGACCGTATTGTTATCATGTCAGCTACTAAGAACCCTGCTGGTACAGGTACTATCGGACGTGTTGAACAAATCGGTACCCCTCAAGAAGTTTACAAAAACCCAGTTAACAAATTTGTAGCAGGATTTATCGGAAGCCCAGCTATGAACTTCATCAATGTAAAATTGGTTGGTAGCGAAATTGTTTCTGACGGTTTCCGCTTGAAAGTGCCAGAAGGTGCTTTGAAAGTTCTTCGTGACAAAGGCTACGAAGGAAAAGAATTGATCTTCGGTATTCGTCCAGAAGATGTGAATGCAGAACCTGCTTTCCTTGAAACATTCCCAGAATCAGTTGTCAAAGCTACTATCTCTGTATCAGAATTGCTTGGTTCAGAATCTCATCTTTACTGTCAAGTTGGTAAAGACGAATTTGTTGCAAAAGTGGATGCTCGTGACTACTTGCAAACAGGTGCAACAGTTGAACTTGGATTTGACTTGAACAAAGCACACTTCTTCGATGTAGAAACTGAAAAAACAGTCTACTAAGAAAATGAAATGTCAAAACACTACTATAGAAATCTGGTAGTGTTTTTTTAATGATTGGTATTGGCATAAAAACAGGCTTTTCTAGTTTTCATATCCTTAAAAAAGTGATAAAATGGTAGGAAGAATTGGAGAGTATAGATGCCGAAAGAAGTGAATTTGACGGGCGATCAGGTAGTCGCTTTAACGAAAGAATATTTAACAAAGGAAGACGTTGCTTTTGTACAAAAAGCATTGATTTACGCAGTTGATTGTCATAGTGGGCAGTTTCGGAAATCAGGAGAGCCCTATATTATCCATCCCATTCAGGTAGCAGGAATTTTGGCTAAGCTCAAGCTGGATGCCGTAACCGTTGCCTGTGGTTTTTTGCATGACGTGGTTGAGGATACAGATGCGACACTGGATGATCTGGAGAGAGAGTTCGGTCATGATGTTCGGATTATCGTTGATGGGGTGACCAAGCTTGGTAAGGTTGAGTACAAATCACTCGAGGAACAATTGGCTGAAAATCATCGCAAGATGCTTATGGCCATGTCAGAGGATATCCGTGTTATCTTGGTTAAATTATCGGACCGTTTGCACAATATGCGGACTCTCAAACACCTGCGAAAGGACAAGCAAGAACGGATCTCCAGAGAAACCATGGAAATTTACGCACCACTTGCTCATCGTCTAGGGATTTCCAGTGTCAAGTGGGAGTTGGAAGATCTATCTTTCCGTTACCTCAATCCAACTGAGTTTTACAAGATCACCCACATGATGAAGGAAAAACGCAGAGAACGTGAGGCTCTGGTCGATGAAGTCGTAACCAAGTTGGAGGACTATGCTACCGAACGCAATCTCAAAGGGAAAATCTATGGTCGTCCTAAGCATATCTATTCGATTTACCGCAAGATGCAGGATAAGAAGAAACGCTTTGAGGAAATTTATGACCTGATTGCCATTCGCTGTATCTTGGATACCCAAAGTGATGTCTATGCCATGCTGGGGTATGTGCATGAACTTTGGAAACCTATGCCAGGCCGCTTCAAAGACTATATCGCCAATCGTAAGGCCAACGGTTACCAGTCTATCCATACGACTGTTTATGGGCCAAAAGGGCCGATTGAATTCCAGATTCGGACCAAGGAAATGCACGAAGTGGCTGAGTACGGGGTTGCGGCTCACTGGGCTTATAAGAAAGGTATTAAAGGGCAGGTCAACAGCAAGGAATCTGCTATTGGGATGAACTGGATCAAGGAGATGATGGAGCTCCAAGACCAGGCTGATGATGCCAAGGAATTTGTGGACTCTGTTAAAGAAAACTATCTGGCGGAGGAGATTTACGTCTTTACTCCTGATGGTGCGGTTCGCTCCCTACCAAAAGATTCAGGACCGATTGACTTTGCCTATGAGATCCACACCAAAGTCGGTGAAAAAGCGACTGGTGCCAAGGTCAATGGCCGTATGGTTCCGCTGACAACCAAGCTCAAGACAGGGGATCAGGTTGAAATTATCACCAACCCCAACTCCTTTGGTCCGAGTCGTGACTGGCTTAACATGGTCAAGACCAGCAAGGCGCGCAACAAGATTCGTCAGTTCTTTAAAAACCAAGACAAGGAATTGTCTGTTAACAAGGGCCGTGAAATGCTGATAGCTCAGTTCCAAGAAAACGGCTATGTAGCCAATAAATTCATGGACAAGCGTCACATGGACGAGGTCCTTCAAAAGACCAGCTACAAGACAGAGGAGGCCCTCTATGCAGCTATTGGTTTTGGAGAAATTGGTGCTATTACCGTCTTTAATCGTTTGACCGAAAAGGAACGTCGTGAGGAAGAACGCGCCAAGGCCAAGGCGGAAGCAGAAGAGCTTGTCAAAGGTGGCGAAGTTAAGGTTGAGAATAAAGAAACCCTCAAGGTCAAACATGAGGGGGGTGTGGTGATTGAAGGAGCCTCAGGTCTCTTAGTGCGGATTGCTAAGTGTTGCAATCCAGTTCCGGGTGACGACATTGTCGGCTACATTACCAAGGGCCGTGGTGTGGCCATTCACCGCGTGGACTGTATGAACCTTCGCGCCCAAGAAAACTACGAGCAACGTCTCCTTGATGTGGAATGGGAAGACCAGTACTCAAGCAAGGAATATATTGCTCACATCGATATCTACGGCCTCAACCGGACAGGTCTCTTAAATGATGTTCTGCAAGTTCTTTCCAACACAACTAAGAATATCTCAACCGTTAACGCCCAACCAACCAAGGATATGAAATTTGCCAATATCCATGTGTCTTTTGGAATTTCAAACCTTTCTACGCTAACAACGGTCGTTGACAAAATCAAGAGTGTGCCAGAGGTTTACTCAGTCAAACGAACCAACGGCTAATTGAATAGAAAGGCGCTTATGAAAATCATCATTCAACGGGTTAAAAAAGCCCAAGTGAGTATCGAAAGTCAGGTTCAGGGAAAAATCAATCAGGGACTCTTATTGTTGGTCGGTGTAGGCCCAGAGGACCAAGAGGAAGATCTGGATTATGCTGTGAGAAAACTGGTCAACATGCGGATTTTTTCAGATGCAGAAGGCAAGATGAACCTATCTGTCAAGGATATTGGGGGAGAAATCCTTTCGATTTCTCAGTTTACCCTCTTTGCGGATACCAAGAAAGGCAATCGTCCAGCCTTTACAGGTGCAGCCAAGCCTGATAGGGCATCAGATTTCTATGATGCTCTCAATCAAAAGCTAGCTCAGGAAGTACCTGTTCAGACAGGTATCTTTGGAGCGGATATGCAGGTTGAGCTGGTCAATGACGGACCAGTCACCATTATCCTTGATACAAAAAATAGATAAGAAAACCAAGCCCAGCTGGCTTGGTTTTTGTTTATAGACACTCCCAGAAGGCGATGTGTTTGTTGTAAAAGTCGGGATAGTTTTCTCTTAGGTGGCTAGCCGTCATATAATATAAAGTAGAATGACAGGAAGTAAAGACTGGAGTAAGAGAGTAGAAATATTGAGGGCCAGTGATGGATAAAAAGACAAATAATAGAAAATCGCTGATGAGCACTCCTAAATAGTAGAAGCGAATTTTTTTGTTCATCTGAGGATAAATCTCAGAGAAATGTTTTTTGAGTCGATTGACCAAGCGAAATAGCAGTAATCCTTGAGCAAGGATGAAAATGAAGAAAAAAATCAGGCCTCTCTCCAAAGAAAGTTCGTATCGGGGTCTGAAAGTTACCAACAGTAGCAAATCGCTGACTACAATGGCTGCAAAATGGATTCTAAAGAGCTTTTTCATAGGAAGACCTCCCTCTTTTATCTAGCTTCATTCTACATCAAACGAATGGAACTTACAACTAAAATAATAAAAAATCCCTGAAAGGAACTTCTTTCAGGAATAAGAGCTTAGTTGATTTTTTCGACATAGAGTTGTTTGGCGATATCCATACTAACTTGGAGGTCTTCACCTTTGTTGACCAGTGTAAAGGTATTGGAAAAATTATCAAACTGCTTGACTTTGACTTGGTCACCGATATGAATCTCATGCTTTTCTAGATATTTGAGTAGTTCAAAACTATCATGAACGCGAGTCAGGAGATAGGTTCCAGCTTCTTGGACGTCTGCCAGTGGTAAGTTGTTGATTTCAACCAGGAGCTCTCCCTTAGCTGGGATGGTTCCTCCGTGAGGGCAGGTTTTAGGGAAGCCCAGTAGTTTATCCAGTCTCTCTACGAAGAGGTCAGACACTGTGTGTTCTAGGACCTCAGCTTCTTCGTGGATTTGATCGCTAGTATAGTCTAGATGGTGAACTAGAAAGACTTCAATCAAACGGTGTTTACGATAGAGCTCAGAGACCAGTTTGAGGCCAATATCTGTCAATAGATAGCCGTTCTCCTTATCCTTGAGGATGAGATTTTCACTTTTCATGCGTTTGATCATCTCTGTTACAGCAGGCGGAGAGACCTGCATACGGGCAGCAATCTCTTTGTTGGTGATTTTTTGCATGTCCGTACCGATTTCATAAATACATTTTAAATAATCTTCTTTATTTGGAGTCATTCGTTTCCTCTTGTTCATTCTCTCCATCTAGTATACCAAAAAAAGCTAGATTTCTCTAGCTTTCTGTCATAATGCTTGTGATTTTAGTCCAGTTCTTTCACTGCAGCAATGGCAGCTTCAAAGTCTGGTTCCGTGTTGATGTTGTCAACGTATTCTACGTAACGGATGACATTGTCAGTATCGAGAACAAAGACGGCACGTGCAAGGAGATGCCATTCGTTGATCAAGAGGGCATAATCGCGTCCGAAAGAATGGTCAAAGTAGTCTGAGAGCATGATGGCATTGTCAAGGCCTTCAGCCCCACACCAGCGTCCTTGGGCAAATGGTAAGTCCATAGAAACAGTAAGAACGACGGTGTTGTCAAGGTTGGCAAGTTCTTGGTTGAATCGACGTGTTTGCGTTGAGCAGACACCAGTATCGATAGAAGGGACAACACTCAAGACTTTTTTCTTTCCATCAAAGTCAGCTAGCGTTTTTTTAGAGAGATCGGTTGTCGTAAGAGAAAAGTCAAGTGCCTTGTCTCCGACTTGCAGTTGTTTACCTGTAAAAGTTACAGGATTTCCGAGAAAAGTGGTCATGAAACTACTCCATTCTTTTTTCTTTCATTTTACCGAGAATTGTCAGATTTTTCCAATGATTTGACCGGAAATTAAGTGATAAAAAAACGCCCATTCATGTGAGAATGACGTTTTTTAATGGATTATTTTGACAAACCTTCAGCAATCTTGTCAAGGTTGTATTTCATCATGTTGTAGTAGCTGTCACCTTCTTTACCTTCTTCAGCGATTGAGTCAGTAAAGATTTGTGCGTAAATTGGGATATTTGTGTCTTGTGAAACAGTCTTCATTGGACGGTCATCGACACTTGATTCAACAAAGAGTGATGGAACTTTTGTTTGGCGAAGTTTTTCAACCAAGGTCTTGATTTGTTCAGGTGTTCCTTCTTCTTCTGTGTTGATTTCCCAGATGTAGGCACTTGGAACTTCGTAAGCTTTAGAGAAGTATTTGAAGCATCCTTCGCTGGTTACAATGAGTTTTTTCTCAGCAGGGATATTGTTAAATTTCTCTTTAGCTTCCTTGTCCAGTTTGTCTAGCTTTTCAGTATAGTCTTTGAGATTTTTTTCGTAGAATTCCTTGTTGCTAGGGTCTTTTGCAATCAACTGTTTAGCGATATTTTTAGCATAAATTATCCCATTTTCAAGGTTGAGCCAAGCGTGTGGGTCTTCTTTGCCTTTCTCGTTTTGACCTTCAAGGTAGATGATATCTACGCCGTCACTAACTGCATAGTAGTCTTTGTTTTCAGTTTTCTTGGCATTTTCGACCAATTTGGTAAACCAAGCATTGCCACCTGTTTCAAGGTTGATACCGTTATAGAAAATGAGGTCAGCCTCAGAAGTTTTCTTTACGTCTTCAGGAAGTGGTTCGTACTCGTGTGGGTCTTGACCAACAGGAACGATACTATGAAGATCAATCTTGTCACCAGCGATATTTTTAGTAATATCAGCAATGATAGAGTTAGTCGCTACAACCTTTAGTTTTTGGTTTGTAGATGCTGTATCTTTTTTCCCACTAGCACAGGCAGCTAATCCAATGATAGAAAGAAAAAGAACGAGCAATGTACCTAATTTTTTCATTAGATTCCTCCAGAAGGGTTTCCCCTTATTTATTGATTTTTTTATTTTTTAGTTTCAAGTATCGTTGCTTTGGAGAGATAAAGAAACTGATTAAGAAGAAGCTGGCAGATGTGAGCACGATGCTGGATCCTGCTGCGAGGTTGAAGCTATAGCCGATAAAGAGTCCCAAAACAGAAGCGGTTGCCCCTAGGGTTGATGAAAGAAAAATCATGCTCTTTAGGCTATTAGCATAAAGGTAAGCCGTCGCAGCTGGGGTGATCAACATGGCCACGATAAGAATCGTTCCAACACTTTGCATGGCAGTGACTGACACAAGGGTCAAGAGTACCATGAGGAGGTAGTGATAGAAATTAACAGGCATTCCCATGGCTTTAGCCAAAAGCTCGTCAAAGGATGTAATCAATAGTTGTTTAAAGAAAATCCCGATAATCAAGAGAATCAATGCCCCCACACCAATGGTGATCCACATGTCCGTATCTTGGACAGCGAGGATATTCCCAAAAAGGATATGGAAGAGGTCTGTCGAACTCTTGGCAACACTAATCAAGATGACACCTAAGGCTAAGAAAGATGAAAAGGTAATACCAATGGCAGTGTCACTCTTGATGATAGAGTTCCCCTTGATGTAGGTAATGATGATGGAAGCCATCAAGCCAAAGATGATCGCTCCAATAAAGAAATCAATTCCCAGGATAAAGGAAAGGGCTACGCCGGGCAAAACTGCGTGAGAGATGGCATCCCCCATGAGAGACATTCCACGTAAGATGATAAAACATCCCACGGCTCCAGCAACCACCCCGATGACTATAGCTGTTATCAGGGCATTTTGTAGGAAATGGAAATGTTGCAATCCATCGATAAATTCTACTATCATAGGTCACCTCCATTAAAGAAGAGCTTACTACCATAAGCTTTTTTGAGATTGACTTCGGTAAAGGTTTCTTCAGTTGAACCAATAGCAACCAATTCTCGATTGAGAAGCATAACTTGGTCGAAATAATGAGGGACTTTGCTGAGGTCATGATGGACGATGAGAACTGTTTTACCAGCTTTTTTAAGGTCTCTCAGTGTATTCATGATAATCTCTTCACTGATCGAGTCAATCCCGACAAAAGGCTCATCTAAAAAGATGTAGTCAGCTTCCTGCACTAAGCAGCGGGCAATCAAAACACGTTGGAATTGTCCTCCAGAGAGCTGACTGATTTGGCGATCAGCATAGTCTGAGAGTCCAACGATTTCAAGTGCATCCGCCACTTTTTTCCAGTGGCTGGCCTTTAAAGTGTGGAAGAGCGGGATAGATGGATAGAGTCCCAGTGAGACACATTCCTTGACCTTGATAGGGAAATTGTAGTCGATATGGATTTTTTGCTCGACATAGGCAACTCGATGTAAAGATTTCTTGACTTCTTTGTCATCGAGAAAGGCCTGACCTTCGTGTGGGATAATTCCCAACATACTTTTTAATAAAGTTGATTTTCCAGCACCGTTTGGACCAATAATTCCGGTAATAGTTGGTCCGTGGAGCACTAGTGAAATATCCTTTAGTGCCAACGTTTCTTTGTAGGAGACACTGAGGTTTTCGATACGTATCATACAGTTGTTTTCCTCCTGTCTTTTAATATACATTAAAAAAAAAATTAAGTCAAGTTAATTTTTAAAAAATTTAAAATAATAACTGAAAAATGAAGAAAAAAGAGAGACCATTTTTAATTGCATTCCCAAGTGTTTTTTGCTAAGCTAAGAATAAGTGAAAAAATGAAAGCGAGAACAAGATGACACGTTATCAAGACGATTTTTATGATGCAATCAATGGAGAATGGGAAAAAACAGCTGTTATTCCAGCTGATAAATCTCGAACAGGTGGCTTTATTGACCTTGATGAGGAAATTGAAGAGTTAATGCTGGCAACTACGGACAAGTGGTTGGAAGGCGAAGATGTTCCAGAGGACGCTATCCTCGCAAATTTTGTTAAGTACCATCGTATGGTACGTGATTTTGATAAGAGGGATGCAGATGGAATCAAGCCTGTCCTTCCTCTGCTCAAGGAATACCAAGATTTGGAGAGCTTTGCAGATTTTACCAGCAAACTGGCAGAGTTTGAACTAGCAGGTAAACCAAACTTCCTTCCATTTGGAGTATCACCAGACTTTATGGATGCCAGAACCAATGTTCTCTGGGCAAGTGCACCAGGAACTATCTTGCCAGATACAACCTACTATGCTGAAGACCATCCTCAACGTGAGGAGCTCTTGACGCTTTGGAAGGAAAGTAGCGCAAATCTTCTCAAAGCCTATGATTTTTCAGATGAGGAAATCGAAGACTTACTAGAGAAGAGATTGGAATTGGACCGTCGTATCGCAGCAGTGGTTCTTTCAAACGAAGAAAGTTCAGAATATGCCAAACTCTACCATCCATACGCTTATGAAGATTTCAAGAAATTTGCCCCTGCCCTACCTTTGGATGATTTCTTCCAAGCAGTTCTTGGACAAACTCCAGATAAGGTTATCGTAGATGAGGAACGTTTCTGGCAAGCAGCAGACCAATTTTATAGTGAAGAAGCGTGGCCTTTGCTTAAGGCAACCTTGATTTTGGCTGTGGTCAATCTTTCAACCAGCTATCTCACAGACGAGATTCGTGTCCTATCAGGTGCCTATGGACGTGCCCTTTCAGGTGTTCCAGAAGCTCAGGACAAGGTCAAGGCAGCCTATCACTTGGCCCAAGGTCCCTTTAAGCAAGCCCTTGGTCTCTGGTATGCGCATGAAAAATTCTCCCCAGAAGCTAAGGCAGACGTAGAGAAAAAAGTGGCGACTATGATTGATGTTTATAAGGAACGTTTGGCTAAGAATGACTGGCTCACTCCTGAAACGCGTGATAAGGCTATTGTCAAACTCAATGTCATCAAGCCTTATATCGGTTATCCAGAGGAATTGCCAGAACGCTACAAGGACAAAGTAGTGGATGAAACTGCCAGTCTCTTTGAGAATGCCCTAGCTTTTGCGCGTGTGGAAATCAAGCACAGCTGGAGCAAGTGGAACCAACCGGTTGACTACAAGGAATGGGGCATGCCTGCTCATATGGTTAATGCCTACTACAATCCTCAGAAGAACTTGATTGTCTTCCCAGCTGCCATTTTGCAGGCTCCATTCTATGACTTGCATCAGTCGTCTTCTGCCAACTACGGTGGTATTGGGGCTGTTATTGCCCACGAGATTTCTCACGCCTTTGATACAAATGGAGCTTCCTTTGATGAAAATGGTAGCCTCAAGGATTGGTGGACAGAAAGCGACTATGCTGCCTTTAAAGAAAAAACGCAGAAAGTTATCGACCAGTTTGATGGGAAAGAATCTTACGGCGCAAGGATTAACGGGAAACTAACCGTATCCGAAAACGTTGCCGACTTGGGCGGAATTGCTGCAGCCCTTGAAGCAGCCAAGAGAGAACCAGACTTCTCAGCTGAAGAATTCTTCCACAACTTTGCTCGTATCTGGCGTATGAAAGGCCGTCCGGAGTTGATGAAACTCATGGCCAGTGTCGACGTGCACGCGCCTGCCAAACTCCGTGTCAATGTTCAAGTACCAAACTTCGATGACTTCTTTATAACCTATGATGTCAAAGAAGGCGACGGCATGTGGCGTTCACCAGAGGACCGTGTGATTATTTGGTAAAGTAAGTCTCTAACCAAGTATCATCTTGGAATTAATGGTTCATTTTTGAAGTTTATCAATCTGAAAATGCAATGCTATCGAGGTTAACATGAAGAAATTTTTAATGACGCTTTCAGCTATTCTTTCGATTTCAGTTTTAGCATCTTGTAGTCTCAATAAAAATAGGAACAATACAGAACCTTCATCTGCACTATCATCGGTCTCCAAAGACGATAAGACTAGTGTATCAACAGAAGCTAAGGCTGAAAATACTAGTGACTCGTCAACCAAGGAATCGCAATCGACTGCTGAAAATAAGAAAGAAACCAGACAAGATTTATATAAAGAAGTGATTGAACGCTATAAACACTTTACAGACCTTTTAAAACAAGGTAATAGAGAAGATTTATACAAGGAAAGTAAACAAGATAAGATTACTTCAGAAGAATATGGCCTAGTTTTCTCTCGAATGGATTATCATAATGCACCCGATTGGAAATACGCAATAGTTGATTTGAATAAGGATGGTCAAGACGAGTTGCTTATTGGCGATGAAAAATTTGTTTCAGCCATTTATTATTTGGAAAATCACAAACCTAGTTTACTTCATACAGCATATGTACCTTCTGCAGGTGGTTTTCGCTCAGGCTTTGTTATTTACGAAAATGGTCTAGTCTCTTATGCAGACTGGCAGTCAACCCGTCCAGAAATGAACTTGGCTTTATATTCGTTTGATAAAAATGGAGTCCAGAAGATTAAAGAAGCAACTATTCAAATCGGTGGCAATGAAAAAGCAGAGCAAGTTTTAGATATCTCTTCTGAAAAGCTTGATTTGTCTAACATTAGTTGGAAAGAATTGAATCCGGCTAATTAGTTTTGAATTATTTTTCTAGTCAATATTGATTCTTCTGAGAAAATATTAACATAAAAATAGAAGCTACAAAAAAACCGAGGAAATTATCCTTGGTTTTTTGTTTGCTAGAAAAAGGGATTAAAGGTCTTTTCGTGAGCGATGGTCGTAGCCGGGCCGTGCCCAGGATAGACATCGTAGTTAGGAAGAGTGAAGAGTTGAGTCTGGACACTATGGAGAAGTTGTTCCATGCTACCTGTAGGAAGGTCTGTCCGTCCGATGGTTTCGCGGAATAGAACATCTCCGGTTAAGACTAGATGGGCATCAGGAAAAACCAGAGAAACACCTCCGATAGAATGGCCAGGTGTTGGCAATACCGTAAAACGAAACTCTTCGATCTGGTATTCCTCATGAAAGACATAGGTGTGTTCAGCTGGTTTGCAGACGACATCAGCCATATCATCATGACGAGGTAGGCCAGAGAGATTGTCAACAGGAGTATAGAGCCAGCTGGCTTCACTTTCTGCTACATAAACGGGGGGCTTTCCAAAAGTATCTCTAACCAAGTCCAGACTCATAATATGGTCGTAGTGGGTGTGGGTCAGGAGAATCGCACAGACTGGTTTGTTGATTTTTTCGATAGTCTTGCGGATAGCTTCCCAATGGCTACCTGGGTCAACCAAAATCAGGTGTTGGTCTCCTTCTAGATAATAAGTGTTTTCATAGGCAACGGGATTCACGGTTTTATGGATTTTCATACTGGCTCCAATCTCAAAGAATGTACTAAACTAAGTATAGCATAGAAGAGGGAAATAAAGTGAAAAGAAAGTCCCTCTTTTGTATTCAAGGTTGGTTGATTTATATTAAAAAAGAAGGAAATTGCTGTGAGAAGACTTGTTATATTTTTAGTTGAATGGTAATAAGAACATAGAACAAATAAGAAATAACTCACCAAAATACACTGATTTCGATACAGGGAACACTCATATTTATAGCAATAATTATAATTAAACAGTGTATAAAAATAACATACGATAAATGTATCAAAATATAAATATATATTTGATACATTAAATAGTATTTTATTGAGTTTGTTTTCAACAAAAGCAAAAGGTTTACATATTGTAAATATAAGCCTTTTGCTTGTTTTTTTCAAATCAAATAATTTGGATGTTATTAATTTTATTTTAAATAAAATTATAAAAGTTGTTGAAAAAGATAGGGAAAAGTGTTAGTATGAATATGCATATTGAATACAAGGATATAATCCTTTTAGAATAATGAAATTTAAAGACCATTTTTTGAGTAGGGAAGAAATTTCGTTTTTTTCTACATTTCAATATCGATATAATAAAAATAAGGAGGTTGTGTGTCTCATGAAGAGCAAACAACAGGATTTTAGAACGGAGAAGTACATTCGTTATGGCATTCGAAAGTACAGCTTTGGAGCAGCCTCGGTGGCAATTGCGACCGGTTTGATGATGTTCCTAGGTAATGGTGCGGTATCGGCAGTGGAAGTACAAGGTGCAGATGCAACAGTGGCAACGACAACACCAGTAGCAACAAAGGAGTCGGAGTCAACTATAACGGCGGAGAAATCTGAAGCTAAGGCGTCAGAAAAAGTAGTAGAGACTAAAAAAGTTGATAAGACTGCTCTGACTAAAAAAGTAGTTGAGTTAGAAGCGAAGATTGCATCTGCAAAGAAAGCTGATGCAACAGCGATAGCTACTGCAAATGAAGTATTGACTGCGGCAAAGGCAGTTCTTGCAAACGAAACTGCAAAACAGGCTGATATCGATGCAGAGCATGCTAAAGTTGAAGCTTTGATTACAGTTGTAGTTGAGTCAGACGAAGCTGGGAAACAAGTTGAGGAAACAGCAGCAACTACAGCAGTCAAACCAGTGGCGACCACTGCTACAGAAAAAGCAAAAAAAGTAGAAGAAACAAAAGAAACTGTCGAACCAGTCCAAGAAAGTAAAAAAGTCTTAGAACAAGTTACCTCTGAAGCTGAGGTAACCAATGTTTTAGCAACTGAAGCAGTTCGTAGAAATAAGCTTGAGGCTGAAAACAAAGCGGCAATTGAGGCGGCGATAGCTAATAATAAGGAAGTTATTGCAGAAACGAAAAAAGTCCTAGCGAATGATACCCTTACAGCTAAACAAATCAATGATCAATTGTCACGCTTAAATGATTCCATTATTGCTGTCTACAATGATTTGAAGAAAGCAGGAATCGGAAAAGACGGAAACTTCGGAGTCGCTTTGGCTGCTCAAGATTTCTATGCTGAAGAGGGTTCTAACACAACTCATGCATCGGAAACAAACGCTGCAAATCATACTGGTAAGGATACCTATACGATTCCGGTACAAGAAATTAAATTAATTACGGGTACTGATGCTACAGGGCTAGAGATTGAAGTCTATTCTAATCAGCGGGTTGGTAATGATACAAATGCTGGAAATGGGATGCATACAGAACAGGGTGGAAAAACTGGTCATAACAACAAAGGACGTGTAGACTATCCATTAACCCCTGATGCCGCTAAAAAATTAGCAGAAGAAGCCCCTCTTTGGAGAAACAAACTCCGTGCGGATGGGTCAAGAATTTCAAACGCTGCGACGTCAATATACTCTGCTAACGGTGGTTATGAATACCTAGCTACAGAAATTTATGGCTATGGGTATGAACAAGGAGTTGACAGAGTTTATATTAAAGGTTTGAAAGATCGTATTGCAGTTACAGAAAAAGCTAAGCAAGCTGGTTGGAGTCTTACCTCTGTAACACCAACTAACCTTGTACCAGGTGTTGCTTATGATGAGGCGACAGATACCATTCAAGGTAAAGTAATTGCTGGTATTGAAAATGGAGTGTATGACTTACGATTCAATATTACTGCAACGAATACAGATGGGCGGACTGTCACCTTCCAAATTCAGAATCTACGTGCTGGTTGGGTAGGTTGGCAAGATAGCACACCTCCTACAATTCAGTCAGATTCAGCTCGTTATGATAGAACTGTTGGTGATGATGCGAATATCAATCTTCGTTTTCATGATTCTTCGGGAGCTAGTGCGATACCTGGCAATTCAGCAGGAAACTATGACTATACAACTGCTGAAGGTAAAGTAGTTAAAGTTCGTCAAAATTCTTCTAAAGCAGTCACAGGTGTCTCAGGCTACAACACTATAGGAGCAGAATTAGATGATTCTAAAGTGTTGATTCCTGGTACCAACTATACTGTAACAAACAGTACTGCTGAAGAGCAAAAAGCTGCTGGAACCAACATGGGTAATGCTGTCATTGGAGGTAAGGTGACAGAGGCAGGTATCTATACCGTTTCAGTATTTGCTAAAGATTATGATAAATTATCTAATAGTACGACATGGAATCAGTCAGGTCAAGAGGCTCACGGTTCTATTACTGTAGTTGTTAAGCCTAAAGTTGAAGTTCAAAACGTTGAAACCTATTCAACAACAGTTCCTGTTAAAATCTCGAAAGGTGCTACAAGTGCTAAGGTTACAATGCCAGATGGAACTGTAACAAACTTGAAAGCCGTTAATGGTAAATGGCTTGTAGATAGTGGTTCAACCAATACTGCGGTTACTGAAAATCAAGAACTAGGTGCTGTAGATTCAAATACCGTCTTTAATATTCCAGTCACGTCAGAAGCAACTGCAAAAGTTGGTGTTGATAATATCAAAGTAGAAGCATCAGCTGAAAATGTTAAGGGAACTTTCTTACGTGAGCGAGTTGAATTGAATGGAACTGATGGGCAAAAACACACTGCAGTTTTAAATAGTACATCTGGTCACTGGGAGCTTCCTGCTGACTATGCCGAAGTGAAAACAGCAAATGGAGATGGGACTACAACTTGGACGAAACGCCAAGTATACACTGAAGCGAAACTAGATGGCGGTATGAAATTCTTCATTTACGAATATACTCGTCAACTTGATAAAGATGGAAATGTAACCAGTGTAACTACTCCTGATCGTCCAATGACGGAATATGTTTCTCAAAATACTAACCAAGCTGGCGATGGTATGTCAGTAACTATTACTTTTGACAAACATTCAAACACATGGACATCATCAGATGGAACAGAAGTTACTGCTAAAAAGTTGGGTGATGATTCATGGGAAGTTCATACTAAATCAGGTTTTGGTGGAATCATTAGAGGAACAATCGCAACTAACTCAGATGTAGCGACTGTTGTCAATACGAAACCAACTGCAAGCTCACAAGATTATACTTCTACTAAAGGAACTGCGGTAGATCTCCGTAATGAAGCAAAAGCTGCAGTGACAATCTCTGATGCAGAAGATACTAAGTACGGAAAAACAACTTACATTACTCGTATTACAGTAACATCTCCTTCAGGAGTTCAGAAGGTTTATGACACTAAACAAGATGCAAACAACTATAATCTTGCTAGTGGTTATACACTGAGTGAAGTGGGAGTCTATACAGTAACAGTTGACGTTATTGATAGTAATGGCAATTACACAACAGATGCTACAATAGGTGGAACTGAATCTGGTGTGGATCATGGGGCTGGCTCATCAACCGCTACAACAACTTACCACATCACAGTAACAGACACGATTGAAGGTCATAATGTAACATCCACAGATGTTCAAGGAGCGACTCAAACAGGTACTCCAACCTTTACATCTGTTGGTGATGGCTCACCTGTGACACCAAGTGCTACTTCACCTGCTAAGTTGGTAGATCCTACCACTGGTAAGTTAGTTGACCAAGTAACAATTGATGGTCAAGGAACATACACAATTAATAATGAAACTGGTGTTGTGACATTTGTTCCGTTGAAAACATTCACAGGTACAGCAACCCCAGTGACTGTATCATTAACAGCAACTCTTGGTCAAGATAAAGATGGACAACCTATTACCGCTACAGCGACAGCAACATATACTCCAACTGTTACACCAGTTACTCCAACGGCAACTCCTGCAGAATCAACTGGTATCCAAGGCGCTACTCAAACAGGAACGGTAGCATTCAAAGAAGGACACTCTGTTGCTCCAATCAAGCCGAACTCAGCTGTTCTTCTTGATAAGAATGGTACTCCGGTAGCACCTGGAGCTTCAGTAGATGCAATGGATGAGAATGGTAACAAAGTAGGGGAATATACAATTGACCCAACTTCAAATACTGTAACATTCAGTCCAACCGATAAGACTTACAAAGGTAAAGTCCAACCTGCAACAGTTCAGGCTGAAGATGAGAATGGTACAAAAGTTAAGACAACTTATACTCCACATATTGTAGGTGTTACTCCAACAGCAGAACCTGCTAAGTCAGTTGATGTCCAAGGAGCAACTCAAGAAAGTACAGTAACATTCAATGGTGGTACGACTACACTGGATGGTAAACAGGTGACTGTAGATATTGACCCAGCTACTTTCACTCTTTTAGATGAAACCGGAACTCCAGCAACATCTGTTCCAGCTAAAGACCCTAGTGGAAATGTTATTGGTACATATACTCTGAAAACAGTTGGTGAACAAGCCGTTGCAGTCTTTACCCCAACTGATAAGACTTATAGTGGTGAAGTTCAACCTGTGCGTGTACAGGCTAAAGATAAAAATGGTATTTCGGTTGAAACAACTTACACACCATTGATTACGCCAGTTACACCAACAGCAACTCCAGCAACTTCTGAAAATATTCAAGGAGCAACACAAACAGGCACTCCTACATTTGTTCAAGGTGATGCAATTGCACCAATTAAACAAGGTTCAGTAAAACTTCTTGATAAAGAAGGAAATGAAGTTCCTGCAGGTCAGACAACTCCAGCTTATGCTGAAGATGGGACTACTGAAATTGGTACATTCTCTATTGATCCAACAACTGGAAAGGTAACCTTTAGTCCAACGGATAAATTGTATTCTGGAAAGGTTACTCCAGCAACTGTGCAAGCAGAAGATGAAAATGGAACTAAAGTGACGACAACTTACACGCCACAAATTATCCCAGTAAATCCTATTGGAGTTCCTGCGACTTCTGAAGATGTTCAAGGTGCAACTCAAACTGGAAAACCAGAATTCCAAGGTGGAACTGCAGTTGTCAATGGAAAAGAAGTTACTGTTGAGATGAATGACACTGTTCCAGCTAAATTGATTGATTCTAAAACTGGAAATGTTGTGGATTCTATCACTATTCCGGGTGAAGGTACTTATACTGTAGCACCGGACGGAACAGTAACCTTTGTTCCTGAAAAAACCTTTACAGGTCAAGCATCAGGCGTTGAAGTTTTACGTGAAGACAAGAATGGAACCCCCGTTACAGCAAGCTACACTCCAGTTGTTAAGGCAGCAATTCCAACAGCTACTGATGCTGTTACAGAAGACATTCAAGGTGCAACTCAAAAAGGAGTGCCTACATTCCTAGGTGGTAGGGTTACTGTTAATGGAGTGGAAAAAATTGTTCCTATTGATGAAACTAAAGGTCTTGAACTTATTGATCCAAAAACAGGAAAACCAACAGATCAACCAATTGTCATTCCAGGCGAAGGAACTTATACTGTAAATAATGGTATGGTAGAATTTAAGCCAGAACCACAATTTACCGGAAAAGGAACAGGCGTAGAAGTTCAACGTGTAGATGAGAATGGAACTCCTGTAAAAGCTAAATACACTCCAGTTGTTAAACCAGCAACTCCAACAAGTTCGGATGTTATTACAACAGATGTTCAGGGTGCAACTCAATCAGGAACACCAACATTTGAAGGTGGAAAAGTCAAAGTTAATGGTATTGAGAAAACTGTTGAAATTGATGAAACAGTCAAACCAACGTTTGATGATGGTACAAAAGAGAAGACAATTCCAGGTGAAGGTACATATACTATTGATGAAACTGGAAAAGTAACCTTTACTCCCGAGAAGACATTTACAGGTCAAGCAACAGGTGTGACTGTTAAGCGTGTTGATAAGAATGGAACCCCAATTACAGCTAAGTATACCCCAGTTGTTATCCCGGTTACACCTACTTCAAAAGATTCTGAATCAGAAGGTCCGAAAGGACAACCTCAATCAGGAACACCAACATTTGAAGGCGGAAAAGTAACAATCAATGGTAAAGAAATTCCGGTAGAAATTGATGAAACAGTTAAGCCGACCTTTGACGATGGTACAACAGAGAAGAAGGTACCAGGTGAGGGTACATATACTATTGATGAAGCTGGAAAAGTTACTTTCACACCAGAGCCAGAATTTGTAGGTCGAGCAACTGGAGTAACAGTTAAACGTGTTGATAAGAATGGAACCCCAATTACAGCTAAATACATCCCTACTGTACGTCCGAATACTTCATTTGTTGATACTAAAGGAAATATCCTAGCACCAAGTGAAGATGGTTCGCAACCTAAGAAAGATATTCCAGGATATAAAATTGTTGAAACTAAGGTTGATGAAAAAGGCAATGTGGTCCACGTTTATGAGAAGGTTAAGACCAGTCATAAGGATAAGGAAGGGAATGAAATTCCAGGTTATCCAAGCGAAGACGGCGAACAACCGAAGAAAGATATCCCAGGCTACCGCTTCGTAGAGACTAAGAAACTTCCAAACGGGGACACAGAACACGTTTATGAGAAGGTTAAGACCAGTCATAAGGATAAGGAAGGGAATGACATTCCAGGTTATCCAAGCGAAGACGGCGAACAACCTAAGAAGGATATTCCAGGTTACCGCTTCGTAGAGACTAAGAAACTTCCAAACGGCGACACAGAACACGTTTATGAGAAGGTTAAGACTAGTCATAAGGATAAGGAAGGCAATGACATTCCAGGTTATCCAAGCGAAGACGGCGAACAACCTAAGAAGGATATTCCAGGTTACCGCTTCGTAGAGACTAAGAAACTTCCAAACGGCGACACAGAGCACGTTTATGAGAAGGTTAAGACTAGTCACAAGGATAAGGAAGGCAATGACATTCCAGGTTATCCAAGCGAAGATGGTGAACAACCGAAGAAGGATATTCCAGGTTACCGCTTCGTAGAGACCAAGAAACTTCCAAACGGCGACACAGAACACGTTTATGAGAAGGTTAAGACTAGTCACAAGGATAAGGAAGGCAATGACATTCCAGGTTATCCAACAGAAGACGGCGAACAACCGAAGAAAGATATTCCAGGTTACCGCTTTGTAGAGACTAAGAAACTTCCAAACGGGGACACAGAACACGTTTATGAGAAGGTTAAGACTAGTCACAAGGATAAGGAAGGGAATGAAATTCCAGGATATCCAAGCGAAGACGGAGAACAACCTAAGAAGGATATTCCAGGTTACCGCTTCGTAGAGACTAAGAAACTTCCAAACGGCGACACAGAACATGTCTACGAAAAAGTGAAGACCAGTCATAAGGATAAGGAAGGCAATGAGATTCCAGGTTATCCAAGCGAAGACGGTGAACAACCTAAGAAGGATATTCCAGGTTACCGCTTCGTAGAGACTAAGAAACTTCCAAACGGGGACACAGAACACGTTTATGAGAAGGTTAAGACTAGTCATAAGGATAAGGAAGGCAATGAAATTCCAGGTTATCCAAGCGAAGATGGTGAACAACCGAAGAAGGATATTCCAGGTTACCGCTTCGTAGAGACTAAGAAACTTCCAAACGGCGACACAGAGCACGTTTATGAGAAGGTTAAGACTAGTCACAAGGATAAGGAAGGCAATGAAATTCCAGGTTATCCAAGCGAAGACGGTGAACAACCTAAGAAAGATATTCCAGGTTACCGCTTCGTAGAGACTAAGAAACTTCCAAACGGCGACACAGAACACGTTTATGAGAAGGTTAAGACCAGTCATAAGGATAAGGAAGGCAATGAAATTCCAGGTTATCCAACCGAAGACGGTGAACAACCTAAGAAAGATATTCCAGGTTACCGCTTCGTAGAGACTAAGAAACTTCCAAACGGTGACACAGAACACGTTTATGAGAAGGTTAAGACTAGTCATAAGGATAAGGAAGGCAATGAAATTCCAGGCTATCCAAGCGAAGACGGCGAACAACCTAAGAAAGATATTCCAGGTTACCGCTTCGTAGAGACTAAGAAACTTCCAAACGGCGACACAGAACACGTTTATGAGAAGGTTAAGACCAGTCATAAGGATAAGGAAGGGAACGAAATTCCAGGCCACCCAACCGAAGACGGTGAACAACCTAAGAAAGATATTCCAGGCTACCGCTTCGTAGAGACTAAGAAACTTCCAAACGGCGACACAGAACATGTCTACGAAAAAGTGAAGACCAGTCATAAGGATAAGGAAGGCAATGAAATTCCAGGACATCCAACCGAAGACGGTGAACAACCTAAGAAAGATATTCCAGGTTACCGCTTCGTAGAGACTAAGAAACTTCCAAACGGTGACACAGAACATGTCTACGAAAAAGTTGTTACTGCCCCTCAACAAAAACCGACTGAGCAATCTCCAACTACTAAAGCAACCAAAGAATTACCTAATACTGGTACGGAAGATCATTCAGCTTTGGCAACTCTAGGAGTACTTGGTTTGATGAGCGGATTTGGACTTGTGTCTCACAAGAAAAAAGAAGACTAATTCTATACTCGAGATTCTAAGTAGTATCCATTAGTTTCTTAAACAAAAAACCAACTAATCATTAGGTTAGTTGGTTTTTTGTCTATTCTCGATTTTTCCAAGCTTGGTAGCGGGTGTCGATCAAGAGTTGGGTTAGTCGTCCCATGGTTTCTCTTTCTTCGGGAGTGAGGGATTGAGCTTGGACAAAGAGATGGTGAATGTATTCAATGACCTTGAAGGAAGAAAGATCGTTGATAGAGGAGATGCCTGCATCAAGAATAATTCCAAAAAAGAGGTCAAAGTAGAGCTGCAGTTCTTCGTCAGGAACTGTTTCAACCCATTCCTTGAAAGTAGTGTCGACTTGTTGGCTGTCACTATTGGTCTCGTCTAGTTGGACAAAGTGCTTGTCTTCAACCTGCCAACTAAAGGTATCGTGCTGGGCGATACCACCCAAGGCAGTGCTTCGAACAACAATTTTTTTATCCGGAATTTCCAGCATCATCCCAATGATAGAACCTTGTGGAACAAATACTTTCGTTCTTTCCATCATGTTTTGATAGCCAGCTGTTTCGGTTAGTTCCTTGTGAAGCCCAGGGGCATCAAAAGTATAGACAGCGACAATGTTTTTCTGCAAGTTAGGATCAAGTTGACTGGCAGCATAGACAGCTAGATTACCCCCTTTTGAGTGTCCTGCTAGAATAACCTTTTGGTTAGGATGTTGGGAAAAAAAGTTCTCTAAATACTGGAGGGCATGTTTTTGAGCAGGGATTTCCTTCATATAGGTCATATGGAAATCTTCTTTCCAACCAATGATACTATCATCCGTTCCGCGAAAAACAAGCAAATAAGTATCGAGACTGATACGATAAGTCATGGCTGCAAACTGTTTTTGCAATTCAGGATCAATATCGTTGATAAAGTCTGAGAGCTTGCAATTTTTAAAGCGTTTGTGTTGAGCGAGCTGATCTAACAATTGAAGACGGTTCTTATTGGTCAGCATAGTCGTGTCTCTAGGGATTTGAGATGCAAGATCTATGAGACGCTTTGGTTCTTGGGTGACTACATCATCAAAAGCAAGGTAGGTTAATTCAGTCAAGGCAAGAACATCTAACTCGTTCACGGGGAGGTCATAAAAGGAATCGTATGCTACATCATTGAGGTAGTCAAAAATATTGGCCATAAAAGCTCCTTTCTCTATGTTTATCCTACCACATTTACCTAGAATTAGCTAGTAGGCTTGTTCGAATGACCTAGTAGGGTTTGATTGAAATACATAGAAGATAGATTGCTCCTATTTCAAACCTCTAAACGAGCTTACTTGTATGTTTTTGCTATCAATCCAATTTTCCTTTAAAAAATTCTTCATCTCATTTATATCATCAGGCTGACCTGTGATGAGATAGCTGGCTTGATTGCCGTATTCATCAATAGCACGTTTTAAAAATTCTTGACTTTGAGAAAGTTCATCGCTAGTTTTATAAGTAAAATTCGATGTTTTTTGAGCCAGTTCTTTCATCTCATTATCGAAAATAGTAACTCCTTTGTCAAAATGATTGAGAATAATCGGAAATTTACCAGCCCATTCTTTGATAAGGGGGCGTAGAGCAGAAATGCCGACATCAGATGCAAAGCAAACTAGTGGCTTATTCGTATTTTTAACAGTCAAAGAGGAATCCAGCCAACTCATCTCAATCTCACTGCCAGCCGGTAAATGTGTCAAGGTGTTCTTAAAGTTGCTACCACTATTACGAGTCAAAATGAGAATTTCATCTTCATCAGGTGTGGAGGCAATGGTTAGCCATCGACTGGTTTGCTCTTCCTTAGCTTCATATTTACTAGCAGTAGACGAGGTATCAGGGAGTGTAAACTTTGCATAAGCCCCAGCTTTCCAGATTTGATGACTCGGTTTTGTGATATGAATTAAATATAGATCTCCGCTGGGGTTTTCGATGGATTTTATCGATAATGTCTGGCTTCGTCCAAGATAAGCGATGGCACCCCAAGTTATAATACATAGCGCTCCAAGTGTTGATAGAATGATAATAAACATTTTTTTACCTCTTTTCATTTTTTATGACTCCTGTTCTTAATTTTATGAATGAACTAAAAAATAATTCATTCATATCTTTTCAAAAAATAAAGAAATCCATTCTTTATTTTAGAACTCCTTTAATGAAGTTGGTTGCAAGTATTTCAACAGTTTTGCCAATATCTGGAAAATCTTTTTCTGTGATATGCATATCCATATAGTAAAAAAGATTATAAACCTGTAAAATATCTTGAATCTTTTCTGGCGAGTACCCTTCAGCCTGCATACGATTTGTAAAAGTTTTAACTAGAAACTGATGAAAAGGATTTGCGACTTTGCCTTCTTCCGAGGAATAGTAGCTGTGCAACTCATCTGCGATGGCAGGATTGTACCATTCTGCAAGGATTTTATTGGAAGAAACAAGAGTTCTGGACTGAGCAAATAGTTGACCAATGAGGTCAATCATGTCAATTTCCCAATCCAGTTCTTCGATCATAGCTTGGCGAACACGGTTGTTTTCATCTATATAGATGTCTAGAAAAATGGCTTCTTTACTCTCGTAATAGTTATAAAAAGAACCAACTGCAACACCAGCTTGCCTAGCAATTTCTGAAATACCTGTTGCCTTGTAACCTTTTTTTGAAAAAACTTCATAGGCTGCTGTTTTTAGAGCTTGTTTTTTGTCCAATATGATTTAACCTCCTTTGCTTCATGAATGAATAAACCTATTCGTTCATTCATATTCTAACAAATCATGCCTAGCTTGTCAATAAGAAGGCTAGATCTATTAAATAAGTTAAAGAAACGCTAACTAAATGAGCACAAAAAAGAAAATATAAGATAAGGCTGGAACTATAGTTAAAAATAAGGTATGATATCAGTGGGAATGTTCTCTATATAGCATCTGTTTACTGATCTGGATTTGGGAAATAGGCTGCTAAACAGTATGAGATACTGATCCGTAAATCTGATATGAAGGGTTTTGATACTTTGAGAAATAGCAAAGGAGGAGCGCATGCACAAGATTTTACTAGTAGAAGATGATCAAGTCATTCGACAACAAGTTGGGAAATTGCTCTCTGAGTGGGGCTTTGAGGTCATTTTGGTAGAAGATTTTATGGAAGTATTGAGCTTATTTGTCCAGTCGGAGCCTCATTTGGTCCTCATGGATATCGGTTTGCCTCTTTTTAATGGTTATCACTGGTGCCAGGAAATTCGTAAGATTTCCAAGGTACCTATCATGTTTCTGTCTTCGAGAGATCAGGCTATGGATATTGTCATGGCGATCAATATGGGAGCGGATGACTTTGTGACCAAGCCTTTTGACCAGCAGGTGCTCCTTGCCAAGATTCAAGGCTTGTTGCGCCGTTCCTATGAGTTTGGGCGGGATGAAAGTTTGCTAGAGTATGCAGGTGTGATTCTCAATACCAAGTCTATGGATCTGCACTATCAGGGTGAAGTCCTGAGCTTGACCAAGAATGAATTTCAAATTTTGCGGGTCTTGTTTGAACATGCGGGTAATATCGTGGCGCGTGATGACCTGATGCGGGAACTCTGGAACAGCGACTTTTTTATCGACGACAATACCCTGTCTGTTAATGTGGCTCGTTTGCGCAAAAAGCTTGAGGAACAAGGATTAGCTGGCTTTATCGAAACCAAGAAAGGGATAGGATACGGACTGAAACATGCTTGATTGGAAATCATTTTTTCTAGCCTACCTGCGTTCTCGCAGTCGCGTTTTTACCTATATTTTTTCATTAGACTTTCTCGTCCTTCTCTTTCAGTTTTTATTTGCTAGTCTAGGAACTTATTTTCTTTATTTCTTTCTGCTCAGTAGTTTTTTGACCTTCTTATTTTTGGCTTGGGATATATTTGCAGAAGCTCAGGTTTACCGGCAGGAAGTACTCTATGCTGAGAGAGACCCCAAGTCTCCTCTGGAATGTGCGCTAGCAGAAAAGCTCGAAGAGCGTGAGTCTGAATTGTATCAAAAGAAGTCGGAAGCCCAAAGCAAGCTGACGGATTTGCTGGATTACTACACCTTATGGGTTCACCAGATCAAGACCCCCATTGCTGCAAGTCGCCTTTTAGTAGCAGAAATCTCTGATCGGGAGGTCAAGCAGCAACTGGAACAGGAAATTTTCAAGATTGACTCCTATACCAACCTGGTTTTGCAGTACTTACGTTTAGAGAGTTTTCACGATGACTTGGTATTTGAACAGGTTCAAGTGGAGGATCTGGTGAAGGAAGTGGTTCGCAAGTATGCCCTTTTCTTTATCCAAAAAGGACTTACGGTCAATCTACATGACCTTGACAAAATCATCGTGACCGATAAGAAGTGGCTGTTGGTCGTCATTGAACAAATCCTCTCAAACAGCCTCAAATACACCAAGGAAGGTGGGTTAGAGATTTATATGGAAGGCCAGGAGCTCTGTATCAAGGATACGGGAATCGGGATAAAAAATAGCGATGTCCTCCGAGTCTTTGAACGTGGCTTTTCAGGATATAATGGACGTCTGACCCAGCAGTCATCTGGACTTGGCCTTTACCTATCCAAGAAAATTTCTGAAGAACTGGGGCACCAGATTCGCATCGAGTCTGAGGTCGGAAAAGGAACGACAGTACGGATTAAATTCGCTGAAGTGAAGTTAGTTATTGAGTAATAATAGATGAGAAAAAGCCTCCAATTGGAGGCTTTTGTGCTAATTTTTTATTTTTCAACACGAGATTTGTTGGCGATATCAGCAAGGATTGCTGCTACAAACTCATCTACTGGGACAGTTTGTGTTTCTTTTTGGCCATAGCGACGAACGTTGACAGTTCCGTCTTCCATTTCCTTGTCACCAACGATTAATTGGTAAGGAATCTTGCTAGTTTGTGAAGCACGAATCTTGAATTGCATTTTCTCATTACGTTCATCCACATCAGCACGGACACCACGGTCACGGAGTTTCTTCGCCACTTCCCATGCGTAGTCTACGTGTTTTTCGTTAGAAACGGGGATGAGGGTTACTTGATGTGGTGCAAGCCATGTTGGGAAGGCACCCTTGTAGTTCTCAATCAAGATAGCGGTGAAGCGTTCCATAGTTGAGATAACCCCACGGTGGATCATAACTGGGCGATGTTCTTCACCATCAGCTCCGATGTATTTAAGGTCGAAGCGTTCTGGAAGCAAGAAGTCAAGCTGGATAGTAGAGAGGGTCTCTTCTTTTCCAAGGGCGGTCTTAACCTGGATATCCAATTTTGGTCCGTAGAAAGCGGCCTCACCTTCAGCTTCAAAGTAGTCCACGCCCATTTCATCAAGGGCTGCACGAAGCATGGTTTGGGCATTTTCCCACATCTCATCGTTGTCAAAGTACTTGTGAGTATCTTGAGGATCACGAAGAGAGAGACGGAAGCGGTATTCAGTTAAGTTGAAGTCTTCATAAACATCGATAATCAACTGAAGGGCGCGTTGGAATTCTTCTTGGATTTGTTCAGGAGTTACAAAGAGGTGACCGTCGTTGAGAGACATTTCACGCACACGTTGAAGACCAGTGAGGGCACCAGACTTTTCGTAACGGTGCATCATCCCGATTTCAGCGATACGGATTGGCAACTCACGGTAGGAGTGAACATGGTGTTTGAAAACTTGGATGTGGTGTGGGCAGTTCATTGGACGAAGGACAAACTCTTCACCGTCCCCCATGTCCATAGTTGGGAACATGTCCTCTTGGTAGTGATCCCAGTGACCAGAAGTCTTGTAAAGCTCAACAGAAGCAAGCGGTGGAGTGTAAACGTGTTGGTAGCCAGAAGCTAATTCCTTGTCAACGATATAACGTTCCAATTCACGACGGATAGTTGCACCGTTTGGCAACCAGAATGGAAGTCCTTGTCCGACTTCTTGAGAAATCATGAAGAGGTCAAGCTCTTTACCAAGTTTACGGTGGTCACGTTCTTTGGCTTCTTCACGCATTTGAAGGTAGTTCTTCAAGTCTTTCTTGTCGAACCAGGCTGTACCATAGATCCGTTGCATCATAGCATTGTCGCTATTTCCACGCCAGTAAGCACCAGCTACATGGAGCAGGTGGAAGATTTGGATGCGGCCTGTTGAAGGGACGTGAGGTCCACGGCAGAGGTCTACATATTCACCCTGACGGTAGATAGTCAACCCACCTTCGTCTTCTGAGTGTTCTTCGATCAATTCCAACTTGTAAGGGTCGTTTTTGAAGATTTCACGCGCTTCATCTTTAGTCACTTCTTCACGAATAGATGGGAAGTTTTCTTTGACGATCTTTTGCATTTCTTCTTCGATACGAGGAAGGTCTTCGTTAGAGATTTGACCAGCAGTATTGTCGGTATCGTAGTAGAAGCCATCTTCGATAGCTGGACCAACCCCCAAGTGAATGTCTGGGAAAAGGCGACGAGCTGCTTGGGCAAACAAGTGGGCCGCAGAGTGACGCAAAATCGGAAGGGCATCTTCGTGATCAGGTGTCACGATTTCGATGCTACCATCTTCAGTGATAGCACGAGTCGTGTCGATGAGTTTGCCGTTGAATTTACCAGCGAGAGCCTTTTTAGCTAGGGAATTGCTGATAGATTGGGCAATTTCAAAAGTAGTAACGCCAGATTCGAATTCACGAACAGCGCCATCTGGGAAAGTAATCTTAATCATGGTTTTCTCCTTAAATATTTCTTCTATTTTTGTTGGACAATTTTAAGAGCCGAGCAACTTCTTCCGCAGTCTGATTCTCTGATTGACTGCCATCTGTTACGAGGCTAGGATAGCCTAATCTCACCGCTTCCTTACGAACCATTTGAGCAAAAAGAATGTCTCGTTGCATCCAGTTTTCAAAAGCTTGATCGGGGTTGGTTGTACCCTCTAAGACATAAGGAACCCATTCTCTCTGTATATAATGCTTTTTTTGAAAATCAGCTGTCGGAGTCAAGCATAGATAGGAGGATGCTTGACATTCAAGCTCCTTTACTAAGTGAGGCAAAAGTCCTGCTCCCTCCACCAAGAGAGGTCTGTTTTGATTTTTTATCAAGTAAGATTTTACATAAGGGACAATCTCTTCATAAAAGCGCCATTCTTCATCTGCCATCTCTTCTGGATTTCTCATCCAGATTTGTTCCGGATTTCTATCCTGCCTAAGAAGGCAAATTGGCTGTGAGTCTGCACTTGCTTGACTCATCATCTCTTCTACCAAATCATCCAATTTGATATGAAGTAGTTGATACTGTCTAGCAAGAAGTGAGGCAATTGTTGACTTTCCACTGCAAGGCGATCCGCCAATCATATAAAACATCATTCTTCCTCCTTCTGACAAAATAAAAACGACATCCTAAAAGGACGTCGCAACGTGGTTCCACCTTCATTTATGCACAACAAAAACTGTTGACACCTCAGATTGGCTTTAACGTAGCCACCGTTTTATGTTTTCATAAAAGTCAGTTGAGTAGTATCAGTTTAGGCTCTCTATGCGTTTCCAGCAACCACGCACTCTCTAGTAGAAAGGGACTAAGTGACTTGTCTCTATGCATTATTATAGCATGATTGCGAGAATTTTCAAGGATTTTGTGAAAGTTTTTTATTTTTTCCTCGCTGGAGCATATATTTAATACCTGAACCTGAAGCCATACCAAGTAGGGCAAAGAGTTCATAAGCTAGGAAATAAACGAAAATGAATTCATTGAAAGTGATGATGGTAAAGCAATAGAGAAGAGCAATACCGAGTAGCCACCACAGTGAGAATTGGAAACGGTAGCTATAAAGAAGGGATACGATGAAGGTTGCCAAAGGTGAAAAGAGGATGATGTTATAAATGTAAAGTCCTTTCAGAGTATAAGGGTCAGAAATCAGCAGTAACAGCAACTCATAGAGGGGCCAGTAAAAGAAGAAAATAACAAGGTAGTATGGGATATACTTAAGATATTTTTTCATGGCAATAGTCCTCCAATCTGCAAAAATAGAGAAATGTTGAAGACCACATAATCCTAAATGAAGGGGAGCTCTCTACCTATATTATAGCACGATTTGGAAGCTCTTACAAGTTGATCAGGTAAGTAGTGATAGTGATTTTTTGCAGTGTTTTCTGCTATAATACTAACAGAAGAAGTAAGAGGAAAAGAGGAGAAAGAATGACTAAAATAGCAGTTCTTTCAGATATACATGGAAATATGACAGCTCTGGAAGCCGTACTGGCTGATGCAAGAGCGGCAAAGGTAGATGAGTACTGGCTTTTGGGAGATATTCTCATGCCTGGAACAGGACGTAGAAGGATATTGGATCTCTTAGCTAGCTTGCCCATTACTGCAAGAGTGCTGGGAAATTGGGAGAATAGTCTCTGGCTAGGCCTACATCGTAAGTTAGATTCTACAAAGGCGAGTCATCGTTATCTCCTGCGCCAAAGTCAGTACATCTTAGAAGAAATTAGCCCTAAAGAAATAGAAGACCTCCACAATCAACCCATGCAAGTTCATCGTCAGTTTGGTGATTTGACAGTAGGAATCACTCACCATCTCCCTGATAAAAATTGGGGTAGAGAGTTGATTCATACGGGAAAACAAGAAGATTTTGATAGATTGGTGACAGAGCCACATGCTTCTATCGCAGTGTATGGCCATATCCACCAACAGTTTCTTCGTTACGGGAGTGACGGACAGTTGATTCTTAATCCAGGTTCGATTGGCCAACCCTTCTTTTTAGATGCGCGGTTGCGTAAGGACTTGCGTGCCCAGTATATGATTTTAGAGTTTGATGAAGCAGGTTTGTCTGATGTTGATTTTCGTCGAGTGGATTATGATGTAGAAGCCGAATTGCAGCTGGCTAAGGATTTAAAGCTTCCTTATTTTCAGGTTTACTATGAAAGCTTGGTAAATGGAATTCACCACACTCATAACCAGGAATTGTTGGGGAAGATTAGCGAGCAAGAAGGTTATGATCAAGATGTTGAACTTTGGATGGAAAGAGAAAAGAAGGATTGGTTTTAAAAGGAATTTTGACTAGAAATAGGATAGTCTAGTGATCGCTGTTTCGCGATAAGTCGAAATGGATATGAATTGACTACTTATAAAATTTATGCTAGAATATGGAAAAATATATAATTTGAACACCATACTAATTGATGTTCAAAATAATAGGGAGATAATTTATGAAGCTAGAAGAATTAGAAGCTATTGCTTCAGGATTAGGCCTACAGTTTGATGAGGAGTCTGGAAGCATTTATGGCGTGCAATCAGGCTACTTGCTATTGCTACATGAAGCAGATGTAAAAAATCAGTTTCGACTTAGTGTCAGTGTGAGCTTGAATGGCAATCCTGCGGATTCAGAAGAAAACGAGTTGGTGTGGGATGACTTTAAGAGCGAATCACTTCCAAACTTGTCAACCTTATCTATTAATCAGTACACTGTATCTATTGTTGTCAAGGGTGCGATGCGCAAATCAAAGACAATTGAAAAGTTACAGACACTTATAAGAGACTTTGTAGATTTCCTTGAATCCCATCACTTCGTTCAAGTTTGTGGCTACAGTGGTCAAGAGGGGCCAGTTAGTCTTTATCAATTAGGAGAGTCGGTTTTCATTATCAATGAAGAAAGCTATCAATTTTTGAAGAGCAATCTCCAAATTGAAATGGATTCTTATCATAGTCAGAAGGAAAATGTTCTTCTTGGAACCATTGGAGCCTTACTTGGAGCCTTGATTGGTGGGGCGGTTGCTCTTTTCATCGCACGTCTTGGTTATGTAGCTGTCGCAGCGGGGCTTGTTCTTGGAATTTGTACCATTAAAGGATATGAAATGTTTGCAAGAAAGTTATCACGAAAAGGGATTCTGATTTCTGTTGTTTTGATGGTAGTCACAGTCTTTTTAGTGAATCAAATCGATTTGGCAATGGAAGTCGTAGCTCAACTAGGTGTTGAGTTTGCCTATGCTTTCCGAGTGGTCAATGAACTAATTGCAAGCGGAGAATATCCAGATAATTATTTCTTTAATCTAGGGATGTTAGCTGTTTTTACCTTGGTTGGTGCGGGGATTTCTATCAGTTCAGTCTGGTCAAGTCACAAAACAAAGGGAACTGCTCGTAAAATTGGATAAAGGATAAGCTTTTGTATTCTCTATGTCATTGGACTTATTAGGGAATACAAGGCTTTTTTAGAGGACACTCTTTGTAGTAATAATTGACATTACAACACAAAAGGGTATAATGGGTATCAGATAGGATGTAAAAGGAGAAGAAGATGCAAATTTCAAGTCGATTTACGATTGCGACTCATATGTTAATCATTATTGCCATTAAGAGTCAAGAGAGTAAGGTAACTAGTGATTTTCTCGCAGCCAGTGTTGGAGTCAATCCAGTTATTATTCGCAAAACCTTGTCCCAACTCAAAAAAGCTGAACTGATATCAGTTGCGCGTGGGACGGGCGGTACTGAGATTATCAAAGACCTCCAAGATATTAGCCTTTTTGATGTTTATCAAGCTGTTGAATGTTTAGGAAAATCTGGTAAACTCTTTAGTTTCCATGACAATCCCAACCCTAACTGTCCAGTAGGAGCAAATATTCATGAAGTCTTGGATCAAAAATTGCTGGATATCCAACTAGCGATGGAAAACCAACTTCGTCAGACGAGTCTGGCTCAGGTTGTAGCTGAAACTCAGGATAAAATGATCAAGTAAGAGGGCTAGAGTCCTCTTTTTTCATTGCCGATTTTTTATGAAGTTGGGCAAGAAGAATTGTGTTCAAGTGTACTAGATGCTTTACAGTTAAGTAAAAAAATGTGAATCTCGGTTTCAGGTTCACACTTCATTTTTTACTTATGGCAAAATGTCCTTTAGTTGTTTTAAGATGGTTTGTAAGGTTAGGACCGCTTGCTTTCCTTGCTGCGGTTGGTAGAGTAGTAGGAAATAGTCGCGAATAGTTCCTTCAAATTGCTTAGGTAGGAGAGCGCAATTGGTCTTAGCATAGTCAAGCATTCGTTTTTCACCTGGATGGGTTTGCTCATTGATCGCAAACAGCAAGTCAAAGTAGGAAGCAAAAAACTCACTCGTACGATGATTCATACTGAGAAGATCTTGGCGTTTGATAGCTTTTTCTATTTGGTGAGAGAAGGCAGGCATGGTTTGTTCTAGCAAAAGGAGCTGTCTTTCAATAATATTCTCTTTGAGTTTTTGAGGATAGGGAACATGATAGGCTTTTTGAAGAGAAGCATAGCGCCCATGCGGATCGTATAGAATCTTGCTGTGGAGTAGATTGTGCCACATACAGGTTGTATAAGCATTTTGGGCTTGATGCTGAAAAACAGTTGCGTTCAATTCTTGTTCAAACGACTCCAGCGAACGATAAATCAACTCGATTTGGATACCGTTGTTTAGTATACAGTCATCCTCTAACTCCCAAAACTGGTTTCCAATCTCCATATAGGAGCAGTATTTACTCAAAATTTTTAGGCGAGTCGCCTCATCAATAGAAGAGTTGAGATAGACATAAACGTCATAGTCAGAATTTTGATCGTAGGCTTGTCCTGCACGAGAGCCACCAAGAGCGATAGCTTCTACTTGTTCCAGTTGAGAGAATTCTTTGCAAAGTTCGTGGATCATGATTTTTCTCCTTGCTTTATGGTTTTAAAGTCATTTTACCAAAAAGTAAAACGTTTGCATAGCATTGAGTTACTCTTTTCCATCTATAGAAAAAAATGTGAACCCTTGTTTTGAGTTCACATTTCGTTTTTATTCTGCGGCTTGTTGCCAATGTTTTGCTAGCTTATGAGAAAGGCTGGAAATGGCAAAGTTAAAGATAAAATAAATCAAGGCAATCAGGATATAAAGACTGAAGACCTGCTCTGGTTCGAAATAGCGTCCCATGAGAATTTGGCTGGCGCCAAAGAGTTCCTGTAGGGCGATAACAGAGTAGAGAAGGCTGGTATCTTTAATCACGGTCACAAACTGAGAAATGATAGCCGGCAGCATTTTACGGATCGCTTGTGGGAGAATGATGTAGTAGAGGATTTGGGCAGAAGTAAATCCTTGTGACATTCCTGCTTCGAACTGCCCTTTATCCACGGCATTGAGACCGCCTCGGATAATCTCAGCTAGGGCTGCTGAGGTAAAAAGGGTAAAGGCCGTAATACCTGCTGGCGTGGACTTCATCTTGAACACCAAAAAGATAGTGAAAATCCAGAGAAGGTTGGGAACATTACGCACAAATTCGATATAAATGCTGGAGATGATTCGCAAGACAGGATTTTTCCCATTTCGCATAACCGCAAGTACCGTCCCGATCAGGGTAGAGAGGACAATGGCAATCAGAGAAATATAGAGGGTTAAGCCAAATCCTTTAAAGATAAAGGCTAGGTTATCTGGGGTCAAAACTTCTAAAATAGATTCCATAGTAACCTCCTAAAGTGAATAGGCTTTTTTGTTGGCTTGCTCCATCTTGCGACCAAACTGGGCAACAGGGAAGCATAGGGTAAAGTAGAGAAGAGCAGCACCTAAAAAGGCTGGGATATAATTTCCGTTGAGAGCTGACCAAGACTTGGTCACAAACATCAAGTCCACACCAGAGATGATGGCAACTGTAGAGGTGTTCTTGATAAGGTTAACGATTTGGTTGGTCAAAGGAGGGAGAATGATACGAAAGGCCTGAGGCAAGATAATCAAGCGCATGGCACTGATATAGGTGAAACCTTGCGACAAGGCGGCCTCCATCTGACCATTAGGGATAGACTGAATCCCTGAACGAATCACCTCAGCGATATAAGCTCCGTGATAGAGCCCGACGCAGAGAACAGCTGTCCAATAAATTGGAATCATGATGGTGTGTTCACTGATAAGAGGCAAACCATAGAAGACGATGACAAACTGCACCAAGAGGGGAGTATTTTGGTAAAATTCGACAAAGATACGAGCCAAAACACGCAAGAATGGGCGTTTACTAGTTGACATGGCCCCAAAGAAGATGCCCAAAACCATGGCGAGGATAAAGGAACCAACCGCTAGGGCAAGGGTAAAGAGGAAACCATTGAAAAATTGTCCAAAATCCTGAAAATAGGCTGTCCAAGATGATAAATCTGTCATGGGATGTCCTCCTTAATCTGCGGTATGGCTAGATGGTTTGAGTTTGTAACGGTCATAGAGTTTCTGCAAACTACCATCCTTGCTCCATTTAGTGACCAAGCTATCAAGATAGTCGTTTAGCTCGGTATTTGATTTTTTGGTGACGATACCGTAGTCAGATGGCTTGAAACTATCATCTAGTAGTTCTGTCCGTTTGCTGATGTAGCCAGAGAGGATAGAGCGGTCCACGGAAAAGGCATCAATACGGTGAGCGTGAAGGGAAGTAATCAATTCTGGGTAGGAACCAAGTTCGACGAATTTAAAGGTTAGACCTTTCTTTTTACCCAATTCAGTAATCAGGCGTTGGGTGATGGAACCTTGGGCAACCCCAATCGTTTTACCGTTTAGGTCCTCAATACTTTTGATGTTGGCGGATTTATTGACCAAAAAACCAGAAGCGTCCGTATAGTAGGGACTGGTGAAGTTGTATAGTTTTTTACGTTCGTCTGTGATGGTGAAGGTTGCGATATCCATGTCGACCTGTTCATTGTCTAGGAGCGGTCCACGAGTTTGCGCGGTAACAGGAACGTAGCGAATCTTGACTTTGAGTTCGTCTGCAATCATCTTGGCCAAGTCCGTTTCGATACCAGAATAGGTCCCGGTCTTGGGATCCTTGTAGCCAAAATTGGGAACGTCTTGTTTGACACCGACAACTAGTTCGCCTCTTTTTTGAATGTCTGCCACACTGGTATCGGCTTGGACTGGTTTGGCAGCAGTAAGGCTGAAAAGGCTAATCAATAATGCGTATAAAAAGAATTTCTTTTTCATAGGCGCCTCCTTATTTGACTTTGTCACTTTCGTGGTTGATAATTTTGCTGAGGAATTGTTGGGCACGAGGTTCGCTTGGATTGTCAAAAAAGTCATCGACATCTGTCGTGTCTACTAAAACCTCTCCGTCGGCCATAAAGATAATGCGGTCCGCAACTTCACGGGCAAAGCCCATTTCGTGGGTAACGATGATCATATTCATCCCATCATGTGCCAGTTTTTGCATAACTGCTAGAACATCTCCGATGGTTTCAGGGTCAAGGGCAGATGTTGGTTCATCAAAGAGGAGGAGTTCCGGATGCATGGCAAGACCACGTGCGATGGCGATTCTCTGTTTTTGTCCACCAGACAGCATAGCTGGGTAGGAATCTTTCTTGTCCCACATATTTACAAATTCCAGATATTTTTGGGCTGTTTTTTCAGCTTCTTTTTTATCAATTCCAAGAACTTTAACGGGAGCAAGTGTCACATTTTCTAACACTGTTTTGTGTGGATAAAGGTTAAAATGTTGGAAAACCATGCCGACTTCCTTACGAAGAGGCACCAAATCTTTCTGGCTAGCACCTGCTACTTGGTGTCCATTGACTAGGAGACTTCCTTTGTCAACAGCCTCCAAACCATTGATGGTACGGATAAGAGTGGACTTCCCAGAACCAGAAGGTCCAAGCAGGACAACAACTTGTCCTTTTTCAAAACGGAGATTGATGTCGCGGAGTGCGTGGTAGTCTCCGTAATATTTTTCGACGTGTTTAAATTCTACTAAAGTCATGAGAGATCTCCTTTGTGTTAGATTTTATAACATGATTCTACACCAAAAGAATGTTCTTGTCAAATCATATCTGAAAAAAATTCACTAAAATTTTATAAAAAAGCAATCTGGATAGAGAAAATGCCTAAATCATGTTATAATGAAACGATAGAATTCTTAGAAAGAGTGGATGTTTTTTTGATAACTCCTACTTATGAATGGCAGTTTGCCCCGCAGGTTGAAGATGCGGATTTTACAAAGATAGCCAAGAAGGCTGGACTGGGTCCTGAGGTGGCTCGGTTATTATTTGAAAGAGGGATTCAGGATGAAGAAAGTCTAAAGAAGTTTTTAGAACCTTCTTTAGAGGACTTACATGACCCCTATCTGCTCCATGATATGGAAAAGGCAGTGGAACGGATTCGTCAGGCCATTGAAGAAGGGGAGAATATCCTCGTTTACGGTGACTATGATGCGGATGGCATGACTTCGGCTTCGATTGTGAAGGAAAGTTTGGAACAGCTTGGTGCGGAGTGCCGTGTTTACCTACCAAATCGCTTTACCGATGGCTATGGTCCCAATGCCAGTGTCTATAAATACTTTATCGAGCAAGAGGGAATTTCCTTGATTGTGACAGTGGACAATGGGGTTGCTGGTCATGAGGCCATTGAATTGGCTCAGGCTATGGGAGTGGATGTCATTGTGACCGACCACCATTCCATGCCGGAAACCCTTCCTGAAGCCTATGCGATTGTCCATCCTGAGCATCCGGATGCAGACTATCCCTTCAAATATTTGGCCGGATGCGGAGTGGCTTTCAAGCTGGCTTGCGCCCTTTTAGAAGAAGTGCAAGTGGAATTGCTTGATTTGGTCGCTATCGGTACCATTGCAGATATGGTGAGCCTGACAGATGAAAACCGTATTTTGGTTCAATATGGTCTGGAAATGTTGGGACATACCCAGCGCATCGGTCTGCAAGAATTGCTAGACATGGCTGGGATTGCTGCGAATGAAGTGACAGAAGAAACGGTTGGCTTTCAGATTGCCCCTCGTTTAAATGCCTTGGGGCGCTTGGATGATCCCAACCCTGCCATTGATTTGCTGACTGGGTTTGACGATGAGGAAGCACATGAGATTGCCCTCATGATTCACCAGAAAAACGAAGAGCGCAAGGAAATCGTCCAGTCAATCTATGAAGAAGCTAAGACCATGGTGGATCCTGAGAAGAAGGTCCAGGTTTTGGCCAAGGAAGGCTGGAATCCTGGCGTTTTGGGTATCGTTGCTGGTCGTTTGTTGGAAGAACTAGGGCAGACAGTCATCGTTCTTAATATAGAAGAAGGTCGTGCCAAGGGCAGTGCTCGTAGTGTGGAAGCAGTCGATATTTTTGAAGCTCTGGATCCCCATCGAGACCTCTTTATCGCCTTTGGTGGCCATGCTGGTGCAGCAGGAATGACACTGGAAGTTGAGAAACTTTCAGATTTATCTCAGGTTTTGGAAGACTATGTCCGTGAAAAAGGTGCAGATGCTAGTGGTAAGAATAAGTTAAATCTAGATGAAGAGTTGGATTTGGAGACTCTTAGTTTAGAAACGGTTAAAAGTTTTGAACGCTTGGCACCCTTTGGAATGGACAATCAAAAACCTGTCTTTTATATCAAGGATTTTCATGTCGAAAGTGCTCGTACCATGGGAGCAGGCAATGCCCACCTCAAACTAAAAATTTCCAAGGGCGAGGCGAGTTTTGAAGTGGTGGCCTTTGGACAAGGTAGATGGGCAACAGAGTTTGCCCAAACAAAAAACCTAGAATTGGCAGTCACCTTGTCTGTCAATCAATGGAATGGCCAAACTGCTCTCCAGTTGATGATGGTGGATGCGCGTGTGGAAGGTGTTCAACTCTTTAACATTCGTGGGAAGAATGCAGTCTTGCCAGAAGGGGTTCCAGTTTTGGATTTCTCTGGAGAGGTGCAAAAATTGGTGGATAGTGAGGCGGTTGTCGTAAAAACCATTCCTGAGGATATTACCTTGCTGAAGACCATTTTTCAGGAACAGGATTTCTCTGCTGTCTATTTCAAAAATGACATCGATAAGGCCTACTATCTGACAGGTTACGGGACTAGAGAACAGTTTGCAAAATTGTACAAGACCATTTACCAGTTCCCAGAGTTTGATATTCGCTACAAGCTGAAAGATTTGGCGGCTTATCTCAATATCCAACAAATCTTGCTGGTCAAGATGATCCAAGTATTTGAAGAGCTGGGCTTTGTGACGATCAAAGATGGTGTCATGACAGTCAATAAAGAAGCGCCAAAAAGGGAAATTGGTGAAAGTCAGATTTACCAAAATCTCAAACAGATTGTTAAAGACCAAGAAATGATGGCGCTGGGGACAGTTCAAGAAATTTATGATTTTTTAATGGAGTAATAGATGGAAAGGGACTGAGATGACCTATCTCGGTCTCTTTTTGACGGATAAATGCTTGATGTGGGAGTGGTTGATTGGATAGTCTTTTGGATGGTTTGCTGATGTAAAGGTTGGGGAAATGATTCATTTTTTTTATTCTCTTCTATCACTTTATACGATGTCTGCTTTTAAACCTTATGTAGTAAAAGTATAAATTTTTGTAACATGACTAAAATATAACTCTAAACGAACTGACATGTAAATCAAGTATGATTTTCTTATCAAGAAAATATAAGGGGAAAATAGTTATGAAAAAAACAGTTACGAAACTGACTCTTGGTTTGACTTCTACCGCTATTTTGGCTACAGTTGGGGCTCAAACTGTTCATGCGAACTCTTACGTTGTCCAAGACGGTGATTCATTTTATGCCATTGCAACTGCAAACGGCATGGATCCGCATGAGTTGGCAGCTTTGAATGGAAAAACCATCTTTGACACTATCCACCCAGGCGATGTATTGGAAGTAAGTGGTTCCGCTCAGGCTAGCTCTACCTACAGTGCTCCAGCTAGCACTGCGAATGTGGTATCAGATACAGAGGATGTTGTCGAAAAGACTCCGACAAACTATGGAAACTCTTATCCTGTTGGTCAGTGTACATGGGGTGTGAAAGAATTGGCTCCTTGGGCTAGCAACTGGTGGGGAAATGCCAACACGTGGGCAATCTACGCGAGCGCTCAAGGTTATAAGACAGGAAGTGTTCCAGTAGTAGGAGCAATCGCCGTTTGGGATGGTGGTGAATATGGACACGTTGCTTATGTAACAGATGTTCAAAGTGAAAACTCTATCCAGGTATTGGAAGCAAACTACAGACGTCAAAAGCAGATTGCGAATTATCGTGGCTTCTTTAATCCTCATGAATTTTTAGGTAACGTAACTTATATCTATCCAAACTAAAGATGATAAAAAGATTTAGAATTTCTAAGTCTTTTTTCTTTTTGAAGAAATTTCCTATCGTTAACCTCCATCTTAATGGCTAATTGCTGAAATTTTTAGATTCTGTAGCGAACAGGAAATTTTCGCTTTTGGATGTAGATAAACCATGTCTTTGTAGAAAATAGTTCTCAAGTCGAGAGGTAAAAGCAAGTTTTTTGAACTAAAAGAAAAATTTAGAGTTCGAGAAAGGTATCTGAAATCAAATTGATTCAGAAAATCCGTATTTTTGATGGTACAATCGTTCTATTATCTTCGATGAAGCCTCCAAAAGAGAAGTCAAAGTAAAAGAATTCGATTCACAGTAGTGACTAATCTCTAGTTAAAAACCCATCTTCGTTTTGAAAATAATCAAAAAAATGGTATAATGGTAGGAAAAGATTCGGCTGAAAGTTTGAGAACTTTTAGAATAAGAGGGTGAATTCGCCCTATAATCAAGATAAATGAAGTTTCGGAGGGAAAATGAGTAATATTAGTTTAACAACACTAGGTGGTGTACGAGAAAATGGGAAAAATATGTACATCGCTGAAATCGATGGTTCTATTTTTGTTTTGGATGCAGGGCTTAAATACCCTGAAAATGAACAACTAGGGGTTGATGTCGTCATTCCAAATATGGACTACCTTTTTGAAAATAGCGATCGTATCGCAGGGGTCTTTTTGACCCACGGACATGCGGATGCCATTGGTGCCCTGCCTTATCTTTTGGCAGAGGCTAAGGTGCCTGTGTTTGGTTCTGAGTTGACCATTGAGTTGGCCAAACTCTTTGTCAAAGGAAATGATACGGTTAAGAAATTCAATGACTTCCATGTGATTGATGAAGATACGGAGATCGACTTTGGAGGGACTGTGGTTTCCTTCTTCCGTACAACCCACTCCATCCCAGAAAGTTTGGGAGTAGTCCTGAAAACAGCTGAAGGTAGCATAGTTTACACAGGCGACTTCAAGTTTGACCAGACAGCCAGTGAATCCTATGCGACGGATTTTGCTCGTTTGGCAGAAATCGGTCGTGATGGCGTTTTGGCGCTCCTCAGTGACTCTGCGAATGCAGACAGCAATATCCAGGTGGCGAGTGAGAGCGAAGTTGGAGACGAAATTACCCAGACAATTGCAGACTGGGAAGGTCGTATCATCGTTGCAGCAGTTGCCAGCAACCTCTCTCGTATCCAGCAGGTTTTTGATGCTGCAGCAGATACAGGTCGCCGAGTTGTTCTGACTGGATTTGATATTGAAAATATCGTCCGCACTGCGATTCGTCTCAAAAAATTATCTCTAGCCAACGAAAGTCTCTTGATTAAACCAAAAGAAATGTCTCGATTTGAAGACCATGAGTTGATTATTCTCGAGACTGGCCGTATGGGTGAACCTATTAATGGACTTCGTAAGATGTCTATTGGTCGCCACCGTTATGTGGAAATCAAAGATGGGGACTTGGTCTATATCGTAACGACTCCATCTATCGCCAAAGAAGCTGTCATGGCGCGTGTTGAAAACATGATCTACCAAGCTGGTGGTGTGGTGAAACTCATTACCCAAAGCTTGCGAGTATCCGGACACGGGAATGCGCGTGATTTGCAGTTGATGATCAATCTTTTGCAACCAAATTACCTCTTCCCTATCCAAGGGGAGTATCGTGAGTTGGATGCGCATGCCAAGGCTGCTATGGCAGTTGGAATGTTGCCGGAGCGTATCTTCATCCCTAAAAAGGGAACGACCATGTCTTATGAACATGGAGACTTTGTCCCAGCTGGAGCAGTTTCTGCAGGGGATGTCTTGATTGACGGAAATGCCATCGGGGATGTTGGAAATGTCGTCCTTCGTGACCGTAAGGTCTTGTCAGAAGATGGAATCTTTATCGTTGCGATCACTGTCAACCGTCGTGAGAAGAAAATTGTGGCTAAGGCTCGTGTCCATACGCGTGGATTTGTTTATCTCAAGAAGAGCCGTGATATTCTCCGTGAAAGTTCAGAATTGATTAACCAAACGGTAGAAGAGTATCTTCAAGGTGACGACTTTGATTGGGCAGATCTCAAAGGCAAGGTTCGTGACAATCTGACCAAGTACCTCTTTGATCAAACCAAGCGTCGTCCAGCAATCTTGCCAGTCGTGATGGAAGCAAAATAATAAGCAGAATACCTACAGAAAAAGTCGAAATTCGGCTTTTTCTTATAGAATAGTAAAAGGAGACAACCATGGCAGTTATGAATATTGAGTATTACTCAGAAGTTTTGGATATGGAGTGGGGCGTTACGGTACTCTATCCAGATGCTAGTCGGGTGACTGAACCAGATTGCACAGATATTCCTGTCCTTTATCTTTTGCACGGAATGTCAGGAAACCAAAATAGCTGGCTCAAACGTACCAATGTCGAGCGCTTGTTGCGTGGAACCAATCTCATTGTTATCATGTCCAATACTAGCAATGGCTGGTACACAGATACTCAGTATGGCTATAACTACTATACTGCTCTAGCAGAAGAGTTACCTCAGGTCATGAAACGTTTCTTCCCCAATATGACCAGCAAGCGAGAAAAAACTTTCATAGCAGGCCTATCCATGGGTGGATACGGTTCCTTCAAACTCGCTCTATCGACGAATCGTTTTTCTCATGCGGCTAGTTTTTCTGGTGCGCTCAGTTTTCAGGAATTTTCTCCTGAAAGTCAGGATCTGGGATCGCTTGCCTACTGGCGAGGAGTTTTTGGAGAGATTAAAGACTGGACAGCTAGTCCTCATTCGCTTGAAAGCATGGCTGCAAAATCCGATAAAAAGACCAAACTATGGGCTTGGTGTGGAGAGCAAGACTATCTCTACTCTGCCAATAATCTCGCAGTGAAAAATCTCAAAAAGCTTGGTTTTGAGGTGACCTATAGTCACAGTCCAGGTAAGCACGAGTGGTACTACTGGGAAAAACAATTGGAGCGTTTTTTGGCTGCCTTACCAATTGACTTTGTCTTGGAAGAACGTTTATCTTAGTTTTAGGTTTCTTTCAGCTTTCTTCAGTAAAATAGAGAATCTATCTTGATCAAGGAGAATGTGATTTTAGGATAGGTTCTTATTTTTATGAAAGGTGGAGCGTCATGTTCTGGATTATTCGATTATTGTTCCGATTTCTGTTGGGAATTTGGCGTTTCTTCTGGCGTCTGGTTTGGACTGTAGTTATTCTACTGCTCATTGCCTTTGGAGTGGTTTGGTATCTGTCTGGTGATTTTCATTCTGCGGTCAATCAGGTTGAAAAAATGAGCAAGATTGGTCAAGGTGGCTGGAATCAGTGGAAGGAGACGGGAACGCTGGAAGTCTTGTCTCAGACAGACAGTCACCAACATGCAGAAGGAAAGTGGGCTCAGGCCTCAGCTCGCATCTATATTGAGCCTCAAATGGATGAGACCTTCCAAGGTGCCTATGCAGAAGCTATAAAAAACTGGAATCAAACGGGAGCCTTTACCTTTGTGGTGGTTGCGGATCCTAGTCAGGCAGATATTGTGGCAAGTGAGATGAATGATGGATCGACCGCTGTAGCTGGTCAAGCCGAGAGTCAAACCAATTTGTTAACCAATCAATTTATATCTGTAACGGTTCGCCTGAATCACTATTATCTATCCAATCCAAACTATGGTTATTCTTATGAACGAATCGTGCACACGGCGGAGCACGAGCTGGGACATGCCATTGGATTGGATCATACTAACGAAACTTCTGTCATGCAGCCAGCAGGTTCCTACTATGGGATTCAGCCTCAGGATGTGAAGGCTGTTCAAGAGCTCTATACCAGTAGCGACTAGCTGAAGTCGGTGCAATCCGAAAAGAAATCAAAGCTCCTCTATCAAGCGATTGGTGGGGCTTTTTGTTCGTCCTGTCACGGCCTTTTTGCTATAATGGAACTATGAATAACTTGATCAAATCAAAACTAGAGCTCTTGCCGACCAGCCCTGGTTGTTACATTCACAAGGATAAAAATGGCACCATTATCTATGTAGGAAAGGCTAAAAATCTGCGCAACCGCGTACGCTCCTATTTCCGTGGCAGTCACGATACCAAGACGGAGGCTCTGGTATCTGAGATTGTGGATTTTGAATTTATCGTCACTGAGTCCAATATCGAAGCGCTTCTCCTAGAAATCAACCTGATTAAGGAAAATAAGCCCAAGTACAATATCATGCTCAAGGATGATAAGTCCTATCCCTTCATCAAAATCACCAATGAGCGTTATCCTCGCTTGATTATCACCCGTCAGGTCAAAAAGGACGGAGGTCTTTATTTTGGACCTTATCCTGATGTGGGGGCAGCCAATGAAATCAAGCGACTTCTAGATAGGATTTTCCCTTTTCGGAAATGTACCAATCCGCCGTCTAAGGTCTGTTTTTATTATCATATCGGCCAATGTATGGCCCACACTATCTGTAAAAAAGATGAGGCCTATTTCAAGTCCATGGCTCAGGAGGTTTCTGATTTTCTGAAAGGTCAGGATGACAAGATTATCGATGGTCTCAAGGAAAAGATGACTACTGCAGCCCAAACAATGGAGTTTGAACGCGCAGCGGAATACCGTGACCTGATTCAGGCGATTGGGACTCTAAGGACCAAGCAACGGGTTATGGCAAAGGATCTCCAAAATCGGGATGTCTTTGGCTACTATGTGGACAAGGGCTGGATGTGTGTGCAGGTTTTCTTTGTCCGTCAGGGTAAGTTAATTGAGCGTGACGTCAATCTATTCCCTTATTACAACGACCCTGATGAGGATTTTCTGACCTACGTAGGACAATTTTATCAAGAAAAATCTCACCTAGTTCCCAATGAAGTATTGATTCCGCAGGATATTGACCAAGAAGCCGTCAAGGCCTTGGTGGATACTAAGATTGTCAAACCTCAGCGTGGAGAGAAAAAACAGCTGGTTAATCTAGCCATAAAAAATGCCCGTGTTAGTCTGGAGCAGAAGTTCAATCTGCTAGAAAAATCTGTCGAAAAGACTCAGGGAGCTATTGAAAATCTAGGACGCTTGCTTCAAATACCGACTCCGGTTCGCATTGAGTCCTTCGACAACTCCAATATCATGGGGACCAGCCCTGTTTCGGCCATGGTGGTCTTTGTCAATGGTAAACCGAGTAAGAAGGATTACCGTAAGTACAAGATAAAAACGGTTGTAGGTCCAGATGACTACGCCAGTATGCGAGAGGTCATTCGCAGACGTTATGGCCGAGTTCAACGAGATGGCTTGACTCCTCCTGATTTGATTGTCATTGATGGGGGACAAGGTCAAGTCAATATTGCAAAGCAAGTCATCCAAGAAGAGCTAGGTTTGGATATCCCAATTGCAGGTCTACAAAAGAATGATAAGCACCAAACCCATGAACTGCTCTTTGGAGATCCACTGGAAGTGGTAGAGTTATCTCGCAATTCTCAGGAATTTTTCCTCCTCCAACGCATTCAAGATGAGGTACACCGCTTTGCTATCACTTTCCACCGCCAACTGCGCTCCAAAAATTCTTTTTCATCTCAATTGGATGGGATTGACGGTTTGGGACCTAAACGCAAGCAAAATCTCATGAAGCATTTCAAATCTTTGACTAAAATCAAGGAAGCCAGTGTGGATGAGATTGTCGAAGTTGGAGTACCAAGAGCAGTCGCAGAAGCTGTTCAGAGAAAGTTGAACCCGCAGGAAGAAGTGGAGTTGGCTCAAGTAGCGGAAGAGGGAGTAGATTACCAAACGGAAGGAAATCATCATGAACCATAAAATCGCGATTTTATCAGATATTCATGGCAATGCAACGGCACTAGAAGCAGTGATTGCAGATGCTAAAACTCAAGGAGCCAGTGAATATTGGCTTCTGGGAGATATTTTTCTACCTGGTCCAGGTGCAAATGATCTGGTTGCTCTGCTAAAGGGCCTTCCTATCACAGCAAGTGTTCGAGGTAATTGGGATGATTGTGTCCTTGAGGCTTTAGATGGGCAATATGGCTTAGAAGACCCACAGGAAGTCCAGCTCATGCGATTGACCCAGTTTTTGATGGAGCGAATGGATCCTGAAACGATTGTCTGGCTACGAAACTTACCTATGCTAGAAAAGAAAGAAGTTGACGGGCTGCGCTTTTCTATCTCTCATAATTTACCTGACAAAAACTATGGTGGTGATTTGTTGGTGGGGAATGATACAGATAAATTTGACCAACTCCTAGATGAGGAAACGGACGTGGCAGTCTATGGTCATGTCCACAAGCAGTTGCTTCGTTACGGCAGTCAAGGGCAACAAATCATCAATCCCGGTACGATTGGTATGCCCTATTTTAATTGGGAAAAGTTAAAAAACCACCGTGCCCAGTATGCTGTGATAGAAGTGGAAGATGGGGAATTGGTAAATATTCTATTCCGAAAAGTTTCCTATGATTATGAAGCGGAGTTAGAATTGGCCAAGTCCAAGGGACTTCCCTTTATCGAAATGTATGAAGAACTACGCCGAGATGACAACTATCGAGGGCACAATCTGGAACTCTTAGCTAGTTTAATTGAAAAGCATGGGTATGTAGAGGATGTGAAAGATTATTTTGATTTTTTGTAAAAGTTGATTTAACTAACAAATACTAAATAAAACGATTGGCTTGGCCAATCGTTTTATTAACTTGAGGCTGATAACCTTATCCAAGTTTTGATTTTTTAATCCTCTGTTTGAATGAAATAGGTAATTTCTGCATTTTTTATTTATTCAAAATATATGAATAATGATTAGTTGGGGTGGCATTCGATTTATAGTTCGAGAAAGATATAAACTGTTGATATATGGATCAGAGGAGCGGATTTAAGTTTTTGTAGTTTCATAGAAAATATTTGACAATGAAATTATTTTATTATAAAATGTAATTAATTATAAAATATTAAGGAGAAAGTCATGAAAAAAATTCTTACTTCTAGCTTATTACTTTTATCAGTTGTAACTTTAGCAGCGTGTTCTGGAAATAATTCTAGTAACTCAGCTACCAAAGAATCAACTGCTAAAGAAACATCCTCTTCAAAAAATGAAACTTCGAAATCTGAGACTTCAAAATCTGAAACTTCAAATAACGAAGCTTCAAAGAAAGATTCTTCAACAACATCTGATTTTACTCTTTTGACTGATGAAGAAATTGACAAAGCTAAAACAATTGGAGATATGAAGACTCTCTATGGTAAGTTGATTGATAGTTACAAGAAATATGTAAAAGAAGTTGAAGATAAAATCCCAGCAGATCAAAAAGAAAGCTATAAGGATCAAGTTGAACCAGCTCTCGAAGCGATGGAATCTTCAAGAACTGCTTTTAACGAAGGACTTTCAAGTGCTGGCTCTGATGACACAGCTATGCCAGAAGAAGCGCGTACTCCATTTCTTCAACAGTTGAAGACTGCACGTGATTCGTTAAAACAAGCTCTCAAAGGAGCTAGCAGTTTTGTTGCTGAATAGTGATATAAAATAGGCAGACGAATCTTCGTCTGCTTTTTTGAAAGCCGTTATCTCCTCGTAGAAGATAGATAAGAAAAATAAAGTGTCAATACTGCATTGTGGCTTCTCCATTTTAATAATCTCCGTGAGGAGTAACCAACAAAGACTAAATAAAACGATTGGCTTAGCCAATCGTTTTATTATTTCAATTCAGATTGATCTGGAAGGTAAGAACCACCTAGATAAGTGTTGCTGAGTTTTTCAAGGGTTCCATCTTGATAGAGTTCTTTGAGAACTTTATCGAACTGTTCTTTGAACTCTTTTTGGTCGCTCGAGAAAATAATATAGTTGTTAGGATTGTCAACAGAAGGTAGATCGACAACAGATAAATCTAAGCCACGATCTTTGATAATTTTTTGAACAGAAACTTTGTCAAAAACAAGGAAATCAAATTCACCGGTAGCATGGTCAAGGATTCGTTTGCCAATATCCTCTCCAGAAAATTGGATAGTTGCAAGGTTATCCGGGTGTTTCTGATTCCAGTTAGTAATAAATTGGGCATTGGAAGTTCCAGTATCCTCTTGGGTTGTTTTGTCAGCAATTTGGTCAAGAGAAGTCAAAGGATTTTTCTTGGTGCTGACAAGGACGAGGGGGTTGTTTGAAATTGGAAGTGAGTAGAGGTATTTCTCTTCTCTTTCTTTTGTGTAACTCAAGTTATTGGCTGCAGCCTGATAGTGACCAGAATCGAGACCTGGGAAGATGCTTTCCCAGGCAGTTCTTTGAAACTGAATCTCATAATCATTCAGTTTTTCGTCAACTGCTTTCAAAACTTCGATATCTAAGCCTGTCAGATTTCCGTTTTCTTCGTAGTCAAATGGTGGTACATCTCCAGCTGTAGCTACGACGATTGTCTTTGGAGTTGCTGTTTCTTTTGTTGTTGCTTGGTTCCTGCAGGAAACCAAAAATGGGAGTATGAGTAGTAAAAAGACCAATTTTTTTTCATAATGTCTCCATTCAAATATAAATTACTTATTAGTCTGTCAAAAACTGTTTTATTGAACCAATGTATATTTTTTATGTCTATAATAAAAAATCTTAATCATGAAAAATCTCTGCAAGCTCTTTCAAAATATGGTAGAATGGATGCAGTAGAATTAGAAAAGGAAATCGATTATGAAATTTCTTGAATTAAATAAAAAACGTCATGCGACTAAGCATTTTATTGATAAACCGGTAGATCCTAAAGATGTGCGTACGGCTATCGAAATCGCAACCTTGGCCCCAAGTGCTCACAACAGCCAACCATGGAAGTTTGTGGTTGTTCGTGAAAAAAATGCTGAATTGGCAAAATTGGCTTATGGTTCGAACTTTGAGCAGGTATCATCAGCGCCTGTAACCATTGCCTTGTTTACAGATACAGATTTGGCTAAACGTGCCCGTAAAATTGCTCGAGTTGGCGGTGCTAATAACTTTTCTGAAGAGCAACTTCAATACTTTATGAAAAATTTGCCTGCCGAGTTTGCGCGTTACAGTGAACAGCAAGTTAGTGACTACTTGGCCCTTAATGCGGGACTAGTAGCCATGAACTTAGTTCTGGCTTTGACTGACCAAGGAATCGGCTCTAACATTATCCTTGGTTTTGACAAATCAAAAGCCAACGAAGTTTTGGACATTGAAGACCGATTCCGCCCAGAACTCTTGATTACAGTGGGTTACACAGATGAAAAATTGGAACCAAGCTACCGCTTGCCAGTGGATGAAATCATCGAGAAAAGATAGAAAGAAGAAAAAATGACAGCAATTGATTTTACAGCAGAAGTAGAAAAACGCAAAGAAGACCTCTTGGCTGACTTGTTTAGCCTTTTGGAAATCAACTCCGAACGTGACGATAGCAAGGCCGATGCTGAGCATCCATTTGGACCTGGGCCAGTAAAAGCCTTGGAAAAATTCCTTGAAATCGCAGACCGTGATGGCTATCCAACTAAAAATGTTGATAACTACGCAGGACATTTCGAATTTGGTGATGGAGAAGAAGTTCTCGGAATCTTTGCTCACATGGACGTAGTGCCAGCTGGTAGCGGTTGGGATACAGACCCTTACACACCAACTATCAAAGACGGTCGCCTCTATGCGCGTGGAGCTTCAGATGACAAGGGTCCTACAACAGCTTGTTACTATGGTTTGAAAATCATCAAAGAATTGGGCCTTCCAACTTCTAAGAAAGTTCGCTTTATTGTTGGAACAGACGAAGAATCTGGCTGGGCAGACATGGACTACTACTTTGAACATGTAGGAATTGCAAAACCAGACTTCGGTTTCTCTCCAGATGCTGAATTCCCTATCATAAATGGTGAAAAAGGAAACATCACAGAATACCTCCACTTTAGAGGTGAAAATGCAGGTGCTGCCCGTCTTCACAGCTTCACAGGTGGCTTGCGTGAAAACATGGTACCTGAATCAGCAACAGCAGTTGTTTCAGGTGACTTGGCTGACTTGCAAGCTAAACTAGATGCCTTTGTTGCAGAATACAAACTCAGAGGAGAACTCCAAGAAGAAAACGGTCAGTACAAGGTGACTGTGATTGGTAAATCAGCTCATGGTGCTATGCCTGCTTCAGGTGTAAATGGAGCTACTTACCTAGCACTCTTCCTCAGTCAGTTTGACTTTGAAGGACCTGCAAAAGACTATCTTGACATCGCTGGTAAGATTCTTTTGAATGACCATGAAGGTGAAAATCTCAAGGTTGCTCATGTAGATGAAAAGATGGGCTCCCTTTCTATGAATGCGGGTGTCTTCCGCTTTGACGAAGCAAGTGCTGACAATACGATTGCTCTTAACTTCCGTTATCCAAAAGGAACAAGCCCAGAGCAGATCAAGTCAATCCTTGAAAATTTGCCAGTTGCTTCTGTTAGCCTTTCTGAACACGGTCACACCCCTCACTATGTGCCAATGGAAGATCCACTTGTGCAAACCTTGTTGAATGTCTATGAAAAACAAACTGGTCTTAAAGGTCACGAGCAAGTCATCGGTGGTGGTACCTTTGGTCGCTTGCTGGAACGTGGAGTTGCCTACGGCGCTATGTTCCCAGACTCAATCGATACCATGCACCAAGCCAACGAATTTATCGCCTTGGACGATCTCTTCCGAGCAGCAGCAATCTATGCTGAAGCTATTTATGAATTGATCAAATGATACTCAATGAAAATCAAAAAGCAAACTAGGAAGCTAGCCGCAGGTTGCTCAAAACACTGTTTTGAGGTTGCAGATAGAACTGACGAAGTCAGTAACATCTATACGGCAAGGTGAAGCTGACGTGGTTTGAATTTGATTTTCGAAGAGTATAAAACGATAGAAGTCTGAGATTGTATGCTTGGACTTCTTTTTGGAGGGAAAACAGATGTCTCAAATTGAAAGAATCAAGCAAGCCATTATGGCGGATCCGCAAAATACCAGCTATACAGAACGCGGAATCGAACCTCTCTTTGCGGCGCCAAAGACAGCTCGCATCAATATTGTCGGTCAGGCTCCTGGACTTAAAACACAAGAAGCTGGGATTTATTGGAAGGACAAGAGCGGCGATCGCTTGCGTGAGTGGCTAGGTGTGGATGAAGACACCTTTTACAATTCAGGTTATTTTGCAGTTCTGCCCATGGATTTTTACTTTCCAGGACATGGCAAGTCGGGTGATCTTCCACCTCGTACAGGTTTCGCAGAAAAATGGCATCCGCAACTCTTGCAAGAGTTGCCCGATATCCAATTAACTCTCTTGATTGGGCAATATGCCCAAGCCTATTATTTACAGGAGAAAGTTAGTGGCAAGGTGACAGAGAGAGTAAAACATTACCAGAACTACTTACCAATCTATTTTCCTCTAGTTCACCCTTCTCCTCGTAATCAAATTTGGATGGCTAAAAATCCTTGGTTTGAGTCAGAAGTAGTGCCAGAGTTGAAAAAAAGAATTAAAACCATTTTAGGAGAAAAAGAATGAAAGATATTTCCTTCGATGCATTTTACCAGCTTTACCAGAATAGTTCACTTTCTGTGCTGGACGTGAGAGAAGTAGATGAGTTTGAGTCTCTTCATTTAGAAGGTGCTCGTAATTTACCTCTCAGTCAATTGGCTGATACTTATGAACAACTAGACAAAGACCAGCTTTACTACGTGATTTGTAAATCAGGAATGCGTTCAGCGCGTGCTTGTCAATTTCTAGCTGAACAGGGTTATGACGTTATCAATGTCCAAGGTGGAATGACGGCCTTTGAAAATCTTTAAATATATAGTGACAGATCCTAACCTTCCCTTGCTCGGTTCCAACTGAGTGAGGGATTTTGTTTTTAGATAATTCTTATTTTTAAAAATATTGAAAACATTCAATGATTAATTTTGGATACTTTTTTCAGAGTCTTAATCATGGTATACTAGGTCAGTATTTTAGAAATATGAAGGAGATTATTATGGCTAAAAAAGGTGCCCTAACAGGCTTGCTCCTGTTTGGAATATTTTTTGGTGCGGGGAACTTGATTTTTCCGCCTTCTCTAGGTGCCCTATCTGGAGAACAGTTTCTTCCTGCCATCGCAGGTTTTGTCTTTTCAGGTGTCGGGATTGCTGTCCTAACGCTCATCATCGGAACGCTAAACCCTAAAGGTTATATTCACGAGATTTCTAAGAAAATCTCACCTTGGTTTGCAACGCTTTATCTTGCAGTCCTCTATCTATCGATTGGCCCCTTCTTTGCCATTCCGCGTACAGCCACAACAGCTTACGAAGTTGGGATTAGCCCCCTCTTATCCGAAGCAAACAAAGGTCTAGGATTGATTGTCTTTACCGTGCTTTACTTTGCAGCGGCTTATTTGATTTCACTCAATCCATCAAAGATTTTGGATCGAATCGGACGTATCTTGACGCCAGTCTTTGCTTTGTTGATCGTTATCTTGGTTGTACTAGGTGCCTTCAAATATGGTGGAACAAGCCCTCAAGCGGCTTCAGCTGCTTATCAAGCTTCTGCCTTTGGTACAGGATTCCTAGAAGGTTATAACACCTTGGATGCCCTTGCTTCAGTTGCCTTCAGTGTCATCGCTGTTCAAACCTTGAAACAACTTGGATTTTCAAGTAAGAAAGAATACATTTCAACCATTTGGGTTGTTGGTATTGTGGTAGCTCTTGCCTTTAGCGCTCTTTACATTGGTTTAGGATTCCTTGGAAATCACTTCCCGGTACCCGCAGAAGCAATGAAGGGTGGAACACCAGGTGTTTATATCTTGTCGCAAGCTACTCAGGAAATCTTTGGTTCAACAGCTCAACTCTTCCTTGCTGTTATGGTAACTGTAACCTGCTTCACAACGACAGTTGGCTTGATTGTATCTACAGCTGAGTTCTTTAATGAACGCTTCCCACAAATCAGCTACAAGATCTATGCAACTGCCTTTACCTTGATTGGATTTGCCATTGCAAACCTCGGTTTGGATGCAATCATTAAGTACTCAGTTCCAGTACTGGTAATCTTGTACCCAATCACCATCGCCATTGTGATGATTGTGATTGTTAATAAGTTTGTCGCTCTATCAAAACCAGGTATGCAGTTAACTATTGGGCTTGTTACAGCGATTGCTCTTGCAAGCGTCCTTGGAAGTTCTTTTAAGATTGAGTTTCTAGCAAATCTCGTTAATGCTCTTCCGTTTGCAGCTGCCTCTCTACCATGGTTGGTGCCAGCAATTATCGGAATCTTGCTTTCACTGGTTCTACCAAACAAACAAGAGAGTGACGTTTTTGAGATGGAATAAAAAAATTCTTGGTCATCGACCAAGAATTTTTTGTATGAGCACGACTCATTAGTTGGTTTGTTCGGTATAACCAGCGTCTTTAAGCATTTTTTTCGAGGCAGCAAAGCTTACACGGTTTCCAATACCAGAATATTCGTTCGGCATTGCTTTTTTCAATTCGTCAAGACTCGCGACAGTCATGTCAACCTCGATGTTTTGGATAACTTTTTTGTCTTGAATTTCAACTTTTTGTGTAACCCCTTTGACCCCTTCATAACCTTTATAAGTATCGTCAACAATTTCCTTAATACCTTCCGCGGTATTATTAAGTTTTTCAGGGTCAAGTACATTATGAACAGTTTGTTTTACAACGTCATCTCCCTTCACAGTATAAGTCAAGGTAGAATGAATTCCAGGTTTGCTATTGTGAACAAATGTGTGGGTTTCTGTCTCATCTTTCTTTTCAGATGATTGTTGACTGCTTTGTTTGGTCTCGCTTGACTGAGTTGTTTTATCTTCTTTGGTACTGCTGCTAGCAGGTGTAGATGCTTGTTTGGAGCATCCGAGCAGGAGGACAAGTGAAGCCACTAGGGCAAGTGAAGTTTTAACAAGAGTTTTCATAGAATTTCCTTTCATAATCAAAGTATTTTGTATTATAACATGATTCTACTACAAAATCAACTAGACTTCCCCTCTCATCTGACCTGACATGACAACGAATAGAAACTAGTCTGACGATTAAAGTTTTGTCTCTATCTGTTTCAAATATCTTTTATCGTATGGCTTTATAATGGTGTGAAGTTTTAAATGCACTTTTTATGGGATTGGGAGGAATCTATTGGACTCATCGATTAGGGATGTAATAAAATACCCCAAGAGTCAGAGTTGTGTCTAACTTTTGGGGTGGACCTACACTAGTCTATATGAAATTTTAGGAGATTAGTTTGTCTTTTCTGTGAATCCCATTTTTTCCAGTGCTTTTTTAGAGTTTGAGAAACTGACACGATTGCCGATACCAGAATATTCTTCAGGAAGTGCTTTTCTAAGTTCGCTAATGCTTGCAACTGAGAAATCAACTTCTAGATCTTGAACAACTTTTCCATCTTTGATTTCAATCGTTTGTTTAACACCTTTGAGTCCATTATAACCTTTATAGGTATCCTCGAGTGTACTCTTGACATCTTCTGGAGTTGAACCAAGGATTTCAGGATCAGCAATGTTATGAGCTGATTGCTTGATAACATTGTCCCCCTCTACAGTATAAATCAAGGTTGAATCAATCCCTGGCTTAGTTTTGTTTACAAAGGTATGTGTTTTAGTTGTTTCTTTCTTCTCAGAAGATTGTTCAGTGCTTTGTTTGCTCTCACTTGACTGAGTTGTTGTGTCTTCTTTGCTACTGCTGTTGGTAGGTGTTGATGCTTGTTTGGAGCATCCGAGCAGGAGGACAAGTGAAGCCACAAGGGCTAGCGATACTTTAAAGTATGATTTCATATTTTTTACTTTCCTTTCATAATCAAAGTATTTGTATTATAACATGGATCGATAGTGAAAGCAACTAAACACAGTTTTTCTCCTTTTGAGAAGGAGTCTGACTAGAAAAATGTTATAATGGTAGGAAGAGGTGAAGAAATGAATCAAACTGTAAACTATATCAAAGAATTAACCGCTATTGCATCTCCGACGGGCTTTACGCGTGAGATTTCAGACTACCTAATCCATACTTTAGAAGAGCTTGGTTACCAGCCTATTCGAACAGCTAAGGGTGGTGTCAATGTAACAATCAAAGGTCAAAATGATGAGCAACAACGTTATGTGACTGCCCATGTGGATACGCTAGGTGCTATTGTTCGTGCAGTCAAACCAGACGGTCGTCTCAAAATGGACCGTATCGGTGGTTTTCCTTGGAACATGATTGAAGGTGAAAATTGTACGGTTCATGTGGCTAGCACAGGTAAAAAGGTATCTGGAACTATCCTCATCCACCAGACTTCATGCCATGTCTACAAAGATGCAGGAACTGCAGAACGCACGCAGGACAATATGGAAGTGCGTTTGGATGCAAAAGTAACCAATGAAAAAGAAACCCGCGCCTTGGGCATCGAGGTTGGCGACTTTATCAGTTTTGACCCGAGAACTGTCGTAACTGAGACAGGCTTTATCAAATCGCGTCATTTGGATGACAAGGTCAGCGCAGCAATTTTGCTCAATCTCCTTCGAGTTTATAAAGAAGAAGGAATTGACTTGCCGATGACGACACACTTTGCTTTTTCAGTCTTTGAAGAAGTGGGTCATGGTGCTAACTCCAATATTCCTGCTCAGGTAGTAGAATATCTGGCTGTGGATATGGGAGCTATGGGCGATGACCAACAGACGGATGAGTACACAGTATCTATCTGTGTCAAGGATGCTTCAGGACCGTATCACTATGACTTCCGTCAACACTTAGTAGCTTTGGCGAAAGAGCAGGATATTCCATTTAAGCTCGACATTTATCCATTTTACGGTTCGGATGCTTCAGCGGCTATGTCTGCAGGAGCAGAGGTCAAACATGCCCTCCTTGGAGCTGGTATTGAGTCCAGTCACTCTTACGAACGAACACACATTGATTCAGTAGTGGCGACTGAGCGTATGGTCGACGCTTATCTCAAGAGTGCATTGGTAGACTAATATGTGCTTGATTTGTCAAAGAATTGAATGGATCAAGGCAGGGGAAAATCCCTACTTTGTAAAAGAACTAGAAACAGGCTATGTTGTCATTGGAGACCACCAATACTTTAAGGGCTATACCTTGTTTTTAGCAAAAGAGCATGTTACAGAACTCCACCATATGGAGACTCCTGCAAAATTTCGCTTTTTAGAGGAAATGAGTTTGGTCCAAGAAGCAGTCGCCAAAACATTTGAGGCTGAAAAGATGAATATTGAGCTCCTAGGAAATGGTGATGCCCACGCTCATTGGCATCTTTTTCCGCGAAGAGCAGGTGATATGAAAGATCACGGACTTAATGGCCGTGGCCCAGTCTGGTGGGTTCCCTGGGAAGAAATGGCGGCAGAAGATTGCCAAGTGAAATCCCATGAGTTGGAACAAATGATTAAAGCCTTATCCGATGAATTAGAGAAGCACTTGGTCTAAGAGAGGAAGAAAAAATGAAAAAAAGATACATTGTTTTATCTGGTTTGCTGGCAGTAACCCTAGCAGCATGTTCTCAAGAACAACCTAAAAATGAAGAAAACACTCAAAAAACGGAACAAACTAGTCAACCTGAAGGGACTGTAGGAAGCAAATCTCAAGCTTCTAGTCAGAAAAAAGCAGAAGTTGTCAATAAGGGAGACTACTATAGTATTCAAGGGAAGTACGATGAAATCGTCATAGCTAATAAGCACTATCCTTTGTCAAAAGACTATAATCCAGGAGAAAATCCAACAGCTAAAGCAGAGTTGGTCAAACTCATCAAAGCTATGCAAGAGGCAGGTTTCCCGATTAGCGACCATTACAGTGGTTTTAGAAGTTATGAAACCCAAACCAAACTTTATCAAGACTATGTGAATCAAGATGGTAAGGAAGCAGCAGATCGTTACTCAGCACGCCCAGGTTATAGTGAACACCAAACAGGCCTTGCTTTTGACCTTATTGGGACAGATGGTGATTTAGTTACTGAAGAAAAGGCAGCCCAGTGGCTCTTGGATCATGCGGCTGACTATGGCTTTGTCGTTCGCTATCTCAAAGGCAAGGAAAAAGAGACTGGCTACATGGCAGAAGAATGGCATCTCCGCTACGTTGGAAAAGAAGCCAAAGAAATTGCTGTAAGTGGTCTCAGTTTGGAAGAGTACTATGGCTTTGAAGGCGGAGATTACGTCGATTAAAAAAGTAATTTTTCTCTTGCATTTTTAGATAAATAGTGTATAATGGAAAGGTATGTGTAAAGCATACTTGTGGGAGGTAAAAATCTTTAATTACCGCCAAAACCACAAAGGAGGATTTAAAAATGGCTAAAAAAGTCGAAAAACTTGTAAAATTGCAAATCCCTGCTGGTAAAGCTACACCAGCTCCACCAGTTGGACCTGCTCTTGGTCAAGCTGGTATCAACATCATGGGATTCACAAAAGAGTTCAACGCTCGTACAGCTGACCAAGCTGGTATGATCATTCCAGTTGTTATCTCAGTATACGAAGACAAATCATTTACTTTCGTTACAAAAACACCACCAGCTGCTGTTCTTTTGAAAAAAGCTGCAGGTGTTGAAAAAGGATCAGGTACACCTAACAAAACTAAAGTTGCTACAGTTACTCGTGCACAAGTACAAGAAATTGCAGAAACTAAGATGCCAGATTTGAACGCAGCAAACATTGAGTCTGCAATGCGTATGATCGAAGGTACTGCTCGTTCTATGGGATTCACTGTTGTTGACTAATCAATAACACCCCCAATATAACCCGCAAGACTTCATCATTTCGAGAAGTGACGTGGGAGATGAAAATCGATTGAACCACTTACAAGGAGAATAGAAAATGGCTAAAAAAAGCAAACAACTTCGTGCTGCTCTTGAGAAAATCGACAGCACAAAAGCATACAGTGTAGAAGAAGCTGTAGCACTTGCAAAAGAAACTAACTTTGCAAAATTTGACGCAACTGTAGAAGTTGCTTACAACTTGAACATCGACGTTAAAAAAGCTGACCAACAAATCCGTGGCGCAATGGTATTGCCAAACGGTACAGGTAAAACTTCACGCGTTCTTGTTTTCGCACGTGGTGCAAAAGCTGAAGAAGCAAAAGCTGCTGGTGCAGACTTTGTTGGTGAAGATGACCTTGTTGCAAAAATCAACGACGGTTGGTTGGACTTCGACGTAGTTATCGCTACACCTGACATGATGGCTCTTGTTGGACGTCTTGGACGTGTCCTTGGACCACGTAACTTGATGCCAAACCCTAAAACTGGTACTGTAACAATGGATGTTGCTAAAGCAGTTGAAGAGTCTAAAGGTGGTAAAATTACTTACCGTGCAGACCGTGCAGGTAACGTTCAAGCAATCATCGGTAAAGTATCATTTGAAGCTGAAAAATTGGTTGAAAACTTCAAAGCTTTCAACGAAACAATTCAAAAAGCAAAACCAGCTACAGCTAAAGGAACTTACGTAACAAACTTGACTATCACAACTACTCAAGGTGTTGGTATCAAGGTTGACGTGAACTCACTTTAATTAACAGATTTTTAAAAACGAGTACGAATGTGCTCGTTTTTTTGATGATAAGTTCACACCAGGGCAAATAACTCCATTAATAGCCTGATGGAGCAATAGAATAGTGCTTTTCCTCTTCTTCTTTCACAAAAAATGTGGTATAATAGAGAGTAAAAAACTTTGAAAGAAAGAAAAAGATGAATTTAAAAGATTATATCGCAACGATTGAAAATTATCCTAAGGAAGGTATTACCTTCCGTGATATCAGCCCTTTGATGGCAGATGGAAATGCCTATAGCTACGCTGTTCGTGAAATTGTTCAGTATGCAACAGACAAGAAGATCGACATGATTGTGGGTCCAGAGGCTCGTGGATTTATTGTTGGTTGCCCAGTTGCTTTTGAGTTGGGAATTGGCTTTGCTCCTGTTCGTAAACCAGGGAAATTGCCACGTGAAGTGATTTCTGCTGACTATGAAAAAGAGTACGGTATTGATACCTTGACCATGCACGCTGATGCCATCAAACCAGGTCAACGCGTTCTCATCGTAGATGATCTCTTGGCAACAGGTGGAACTGTCAAGGCAACGATTGAAATGATTGAAAGACTTGGTGGAATTGTAGCCGGTTGTGCTTTCTTGATTGAGTTGGATGAGCTTAAAGGTCGTGAAAAAATCGGAGATTACGATTACAAGGTACTTATGCATTATTAATGAAAAACAGTCCTTGGGGCTGTTTTCTCTTCATCTGCTATATAAATTAACTATAGCTAGTTAGAGAAAAACTATAATTGAAAACTATATCTTCATACAGTATAATAAAGGGAAGAAGTATTTGGAGGTTTTTACTTTCAAACAGACAACATCATTCCCGAAATAGAGAACTGTTAGGAGGGTATTATGCCGATTCGAATTGATAAAAAATTACCAGCTGTGGAGATTTTAAGGACAGAAAATATCTTTGTTATGGACGACCAACGGGCTGCTCATCAGGATATTCGCCCCTTGAAGATTTTGATTTTAAATCTCATGCCTCAAAAGATGGTAACAGAAACGCAACTCTTGCGACATTTGGCTAATACCCCTTTGCAATTAGATATTGATTTCTTATATATGGAAACACATCGTTCCAAGACAACTCGTGCCGAACATATGGAAACCTTCTATAAGACCTTTCCAGAGGTCAAGGATGACTTTTTTGATGGAATGATTATCACAGGAGCACCAGTCGAGCATTTGCCTTTTGAAGAGGTGGACTACTGGGAGGAATTCAAGCAGGTCATCGAATGGTCCAAGACGCATGTTTTTTCAACCCTCCATATCTGTTGGGGAGCTCAAGCAGGTCTATATGTTCGCTATGGCGTTGAAAAGCACCAGATGGATCGGAAACTATCAGGAATTTATCCACAGGACACCTTGAAAGAAGGGCACCTTCTTTTTAGAGGTTTTGATGATCGCTATGTAGCTCCTCATTCTCGTCATACTGAGATTTTAAAAGAAGAAATCTTAAACAAGACCAATCTGGAGATTCTGTCAGAAGGTCCTGAGGTTGGGGTTTCTATCCTAGCTAGTCGAGATTTGCGTGAGATTTATAGTTTTGGTCATTTGGAGTACGATCGTGACACTTTGGCAAGAGAGTATTTTCGTGATTATGAGGCGGGACTCGACCCTCATATCCCAGAGAACTACTTTAAAAATGATGATGTAAATGAGACGCCCTGTCTCTGTTGGTCTTCATCAGCTGCCCTCTTTTTCAGCAATTGGGTAAACTATGCAGTTTATCAAGAAACCCCTTTTGACTGGAGAAAGGTAGAGGATGATGCGGCTGCATTTGGATATCTATAAGAGGAATTATGACATATTTTGACGCTTTTAAATCAGGGAACTTGGTTTTGCCAAGTGCCCTGCTCTTGCATTTTAAGGAACTCTTTCCTTCCAGCGAAGATTTTCTGGTCTGGCAATTTTTCTATTTACAAAATACCACAGCCCTAGGAGATGTTTCACCTAGTCAGATTGCTGAAATCATTGGCAAAGAGGTGGCAGATGTCAACCAATCCATTTCGAATTTGACTGAAAATGGTTTGCTACAATATCGGACCATTGAACTAAATGGGGAAATTGAGCTGATTTTTGATGCTAGTTTGGCTTTTGAACGCTTGGATAGCTTGCTAGATACCCAAGCTCCAGCTACAACAGCCCCAAATCCGCAGAATCAATTGAAGGATCTGGTTGAAACTTTTCAGCAAGAATTGGGACGCTTATTAACACCATTTGAAATCGAAGATCTTTCTAAGACTGTCAAAGAAGACGGAGTTAAGGCGGATTTGATCAAGGAAGCTCTCCGAGAGGCTGTTCTCAATGGCAAGCCAAACTGGAAATATATTCAGGCCATCCTACGAAACTGGCGCCATGAAGGTATTCAGTCTGTGGCTCAGGTAGAGGCCAAACGAGCAGAGCGAGAAGCCAACAATCCCAAACAAGTTCAGGCTTCGGCTGATTTCCTCGATGCCATGAATTTGTGGCAAGATTAGTCGCTTGAAAAATCTTGAAAATTAGAGTAAGGTTTGCAAGCTCCTTATAAATATGATAGAATAATAGTGAATAAAATGAAAAAAGAGGTATGTGAAATGTCACGTAAACCATTTATCGCTGGTAACTGGAAAATGAACAAAAATCCAGAAGAAGCAAAAGCATTCGTTGAAGCCGTTGCATCAAAACTTCCTTCATCAGACCTTGTTGAAGCAGGTATCGCAGCTCCTGCAGTTGATTTGACAGCTGTTCTTGCTGCTGCTAAAGGTTCAAACCTTAAAGTTGCTGCTCAAAACTGCTACTTTGAAAATGCAGGTGCTTTCACTGGTGAAACTAGCCCACAAGTTTTGAATGAAATCGGTACTGACTACGTTGTTATCGGTCACTCAGAGCGTCGTGACTACTTCCATGAAACTGACGAAGATATCAATAAAAAAGCAAAAGCAATCTTTGCAAACGGTATGCTTCCAATCATCTGTTGTGGTGAATCACTTGAAACTTACGAAGCTGGTAAAGCTGCTGAATTCGTAGGTGCCCAAGTATCTGCTGCTTTGGCTGGATTGACTGCTGAACAAGTTGCTGCATCCGTTATCGCTTATGAGCCAATCTGGGCTATCGGTACTGGTAAATCAGCTTCACAAGACGACGCACAAAAAATGTGTAAAGTTGTTCGTGATGTTGTAGCTGCTGACTTCGGTCAAGAAGTTGCTGACAAAGTTCGTGTTCAATACGGTGGTTCAGTTAAACCTGAAAATGTTGCAGAATACATGGCTTGTCCAGATGTGGACGGAGCTCTTGTTGGTGGAGCATCACTTGAAGCTGAAAGCTTCTTGGCATTGCTTGACTTTGTAAAATAATCTAGGTTATTCCAGACAGTCTGCTAAGACTGTCTTTTTTTAAAGACTGTATATTTTTCTTAAATTATCAGTCAATTACAACTTTTTTAATATGGGTTAATTTTCTTGCTTTTGTCTACTAGGTGTAGTATACTGAGGTAGTAATCAATAAATATGGTTACAAAAATAATATTATGAGGTGAAAAAAATGGTTGAATTGAAAAAAGATGCATTAAAAGACGTAACAACATTATCTAAAACAGCGCCAGTAGCATTGGCAAAAACAAAGGAAGTATTGAACCAAGCAGTAGCAGACTTGTACGTAGCGCATATCGCTCTTCATCAAGTACACTGGTACATGCGTGGACGTGGTTTTATGGTATGGCATCCTAAGATGGATGAATACATGGATAGCCTTGATGGTTACCTTGATGAAATCAGCGAACGCTTGATCACTCTTGGTGGCAAACCATACTCTACTTTGACAGAATTCCTTCAACACAGTGAAATCGAAGAAGAAGAAGGAGAATTCCGTAACGTTGAAGAAAGCTTGGAACGTGTTCTAGCTATTTATCGCTACCTCATCACTCTTTTCCAAAAAGCTTTGGATGTAACTGACGAAGAAGGCGATGATGTTACAAACGATATCTTTGTTGGGGCTAAGGCTGAACTTGAGAAAACAGTTTGGATGCTTGCAGCAGAACTTGGACAAGCTCCTGGTTTGTAAAATATAGTTGCTACCCCTTTTATCATGAGGTGCCTGATAAGTGCCCATGACCAATCATCTTTTAAAAGTCATGTAACTGTAAAAAGTTGCATGATTTTTTTGTTTGCTGGACTTAGGACACATTGTCAAAAGTAGGATTTTACGGTATAATAGTTGCTGTTCAATAACATATGAATTTTAAAGAATAATTGTTAGTTTAAGGAGGACTTATGAACAACTTACCAAATTGCCCAAAATGTAATTCAGAATATGTCTACGAAGACGGAAGTCTCTTGGTCTGCCCAGAGTGTGCCTATGAGTGGAACCCTGCAGAAGTTGCAGAAGTAGAAGAAGGCGTTGTTGCTATCGATGCCAATGGAAATAAATTGGCTGACGGCGATACTGTAACCCTTATCAAAGACTTGAAAGTAAAAGGTGCGCCAAAGGATTTGAAACAAGGAACTCGCGTTAAAAATATCCGTATCGTAGAAGGTGACCACAACATCGACTGTAAGATTGATGGTTTTGGAGCTATGAAACTCAAGTCAGAATTTGTTAAGAAAATCTAGCCATGAAACTGAACTACAAATTTATTTTTTATAGTCGTGTGCTCTTGTTCTTAGCGGCATTTACAGGAGTTTATTTGGAGATTACCAAGCACGGTGGCTTTGGTATGCTCCTTTACTACACAGTGTTGTCCAATCTTTTGGTAACGATTTTCACGGGCTATCTGCTCCGTGTGATGAGCCGTTCAGGTGAAAATTGGCAAAGTCCGACCTTGCTTCGTCTCAAGGGTGGTGTTACCATGAGTATCATGATTACCTGTGTGATTTACCATTTTATGCTTGCTCCGATCGCGACAGACTTTTACCGTGTGGAAAATTTCCTTTGCCACTATATCGTTCCACTCTGGTTTTTAGCCGACACCCTCTTCTTTGATAAACGGGGTCAATACAAGATCTGGGATCCAGTCTTGTGGACCATCTTGCCCTTAGTTTATATGATTTTTGCCTTGTTTAACGGCCTGGTCTTAAAACTCAATATTCCGAATTCCAAGGACAATCCCTTCCCTTATTTCTTTTTAAATGTGAACAAGGGTTGGGACGTGGTTATCAAATGGTGTTTGATCATTTTTGCAGCGTATATGGTTGCAGGCTTCATCTTCTATCTGATCAAGCAAATCAAGCGAAAATAGTCTTCCTATTAGGAAAGTTAGGACGGAGTCTCTAGTTCAATCGGGCTCCTTCTTTTCTTGCCATCTTCCTTTTAAAAGGATCAACAGTGAGAAATATACAGAAAGAAAATTCATGAAACAATATTTAGAACGGGCTAGTATTTTGGCCCTCTCCCTCGTTTTGATTACCTCCTTCTCCATCTCAAGTGCTCTGCCAGCCATGTTTGACTACTATCAAGGCTACCCTAAAGAACAAATCGAGCTCCTGGTCAGTCTCCCTTCTTTTGGAATCATGATTATGCTGGTTTTAAATGGGTTTTTGGAGCGTTTGTTTCCTGAGCGACTTCAGATTAGTCTGGGCCTTCTCATCCTCTCTATCGGTGGAACAGCTCCCTTCTGGTATCAGGAGTACAACTTTGTCTTTGCGATGCGGATTTTATTTGGCTTGGGTGTTGGGATGATCAATGCCAAGGCTATTTCTATCATCAGCGAACGCTATCATGGAAAGACACGGATTCAGATGTTGGGTCTTCGCGGATCAGCAGAAGTTGTCGGGGCATCGATTTTGACTCTAGTGGTCGGTCAACTCTTATCCTTGGGATGGACAGTGACCTTCTTGGCCTACAGTGCGGGATTTTTAGTATTGATCCTTTATCTGCTCTTTGTCCCTTATGGGAAAGAGAAGAAAGAAACAAAGAAAAAAGAGGCCGAAACGACTCGTTTGACAGGACAGATGAAAGGTTTGATTTTTCTATTGGCTGTCGAAGCAGCAGTTGTTGTCTGCACCAATACAGCTATCACCATTCGTATTCCTAGTCTGATGGTGGAAAGAGGTCTAGGGGATGCCCAGTTATCGAGCTTGGTTTTAAGTATCATGCAGTTGATTGGTATCTTGGCAGGTGTGAGTTTTTCTTTCTTTATCTCTCTGTTTAAAGAAAGGTTGCTCCTTTGGTCAGGCATCACCTTTGGATTGGGGCAGATTGTGATTGCCTTGTCTCCGTCATTGGGTGTGATGGTAGTTGGAAGTGTTGTGGCAGGTTTTTCCTACAGTGTGGCCTTGACCACTGTCTTTCAACTTCTTTCTGAAAGAATCCCAGCCAAGCTCCTTAATCAGGCAACATCTTTTGCAGTGCTAGGATGTAGCTTTGGAGCCTTTATGACACCTTTCATTCTTGGGGCGATTGGCTTGGTAGCTCAAAACGGTATGTTGGTCTTCACCATTTTAGGATGTTGGTTGATTGTCACTTCTATCTTTGTTATGTACGCACTTCAAAAGAGAGCTTAGGATTAATTTCCTAAGTTTTTCTTTCTGGGAATTTTGTACCCATACAATTTTTGGTTTTTAAACTTGTTTACACTTTTATTTCCTGATAAAATAGAAGTTATGACAAGATATAAAGCAACTATTTCTTATGATGGTTTTGCCTTTGCCGGTTTTCAGCGCCAGCCTCATGCGAGGAGCGTTCAAGAGGAAATTGAGAAAACCTTAACGAGACTCAATAAGGGGCAAGCCATCACTGTTCACGGTGCTGGTAGGACGGATAGTGGGGTTCATGCTCTTGGTCAGGTTATTCATTTTGACCTGCCCTATCAGATGGATGAGGAAAAACTCCGTTTTGCTCTGGATACCCAGTCTCCAGAAGATATTGATGTGATTTCAATTGAGATTGTGGCAGATGATTTTCATTGCCGTTATGCCAAGCACAGCAAGACCTATGAATTTATCGTGGATAGAGGACGTCCCAAAAATCCTATGCGTCGTCACTACGCTACTCACTTTCCCTATCCGCTCGACGTGGAGCGGATGCAGATGGCAATCAAAAAGCTAGAGGGAACTCATGATTTTACCGGGTTTATAGCATCTGGAACCAGTGTAGAGGACAAGGTTCGAACCATTACAGAAGCCAGTCTTAGTGTTGATGAGACAGGGCAGTTTTTGACCTTTACCTTTGCTGGGAATGGTTTCTTGTATAAGCAGATTCGCAATATGGTGGGGACACTGCTCAAAATCGGAAATAATCGAATGCCAGTTGAGCAGATTGACTTGATTTTGGAGAAGAAGGACAGGCAGCTAGCAGGTCCAACGGCAGCACCAAATGGCTTGTATTTAAAGGAGATTCGTTATGAAGAATAATCGTATTTTAGCCCTTTCTGGGAATGATATTTTTAGTGGTGGTGGTTTGTCAGCTGATTTGGCCACCTATACCTTAAACGGCTTGCATGGCTTTGTAGCTGTCACTTGTTTGACGGCCTTGACCGAAAAGGGCTTTGAAGTCTTCCCTACGGATGATACTATTTTCCAACATGAGTTGAATAGCTTACGTGATGTCGAGTTTGCAGGGATTAAGATTGGCCTTCTTCCTACTGTCAGTGTGGCTGAGAAGGCCTTGGACTTTATCAAGCAACGTCCAGGAGTGCCTGTGGTATTGGACCCCGTTTTGGTCTGCAAGGAAACGCACGACGTGGCTGTTAGTGAGCTCTGCCAAGAGTTGATTCGTTTTTTCCCTCATGTCAGTGTGATTACGCCAAATCTTCCTGAAGCAGAATTATTGGCTGGTCAGGAAATTAAAACATTGGAAGACATGAAAGCTGTAGCGCAGAAATTGCATGATTTAGGAGCACCAGCAGTCATTATCAAGGGAGGCAATCGCCTCAGTTATGACAAGGCAGTGGATGTCTTTTATGATGGACAAACTTTCACTGTTCTAGAAAACCCAGTCATTCAAGGCCAAAATGCTGGTGCAGGATGTACCTTTGCCTCAAGCATTGCCAGTCACTTGGTTAAAGGTGATGAACTTTTACCAGCAGTAGAGAGCTCGAAAGCTTTCGTTTACCGTGCTATTGCACAAGCAGATCAATATGGAGTAAGACAATATGAAGCAAACCAAAACAACTAAAATCGCCCTTGTATCCCTCTTAACCGCCCTTTCTGTGGTTCTAGGTTATTACTTGAAAATTGGAACGCCAACAGGAATATTGACTCTCTTGGATGCGGGTATTTTCTTTACTGCCTTTTACTTTGGCAGTAAAGAAGGGGCCGTCGTTGGAGGACTAGCAGCTTTTCTGCTTGACCTTTTATCAGGCTTTCCACAGTGGATGTTCTTTAGCTTGGTAAACCATGGCTTGCAAGGATATTTTGCAGGTTTTAAAGGGAAATGGCAATGGCTGGGCCTAGTCTTAGCTACTATCGTCATGGTAAGTGGCTACGCTCTGGGCTCAACCCTAATGAATGGCTGGTCAGCAGCCTTACCAGAAATCCTTCCAAACTTCCTGCAAAATACCTTGGGTATGGTTGTAGGATTTGTAGTCTTTCAGAGCGTCAAGAAGATAAAATAAAAAAGTCAGCTTCAATAGCTGACTTTTTGCTTGTCTATATTTAATCAAAATAAAGCAAATCTTTGCTGGTGCTTGTAAAGAGGTCAAAGCCATCCTTGGTAACAACACCACAGTCTTCGATACGAACGCCGACTTTACCAGGGATATAGATACCTGGTTCAACAGAGAAGCACATGCCTTCTTCGATGACCATGTCGTTTCCTTCCATGATAGAAGGGAATTCGTGGACATCCATACCGATACCGTGACCGAGACGGTGGTTGAAGTACTCTCCATAACCAGCTTTTTCAATGACTTCGCGAGCAGCGCGATCAACTTCATGTGCAGTCACACCTGGCTTGATGAAGTCAAGGGCAGCTTGTTGGGCTTCAAGTGTCAAGTTGTAAATATCCTTCTTGAATTGGTCAGGTTTACCGACAGCGACAGTACGAGTCATATCTGATGCGTAGCCATTGACCATGACACCGAGGTCAAAGAGGAGAAGGGCGTCCTTTTCAACTTTGTTTGCACCAGGAATTCCGTGCGGATTTGCAGCGTTATCACCAGTCAAGACCATGGTATCAAAGCTCATTTCATAGCCTTCACGTTTCATAGCAAAGTCGATTTGGGCGATGATATCTGTCTCAGTCTTATCAAGAGAAATATTGTCAAAACCAACCTTTACAGCCTTATCAGCATAGAGCCCTGCAACCATCATTTTTTGCACTTCATCAGCTGATTTGATGAGGCGCATGCGTTGGATGCGAGGAGTGAGGTTTTCAAACTCAGCAGTTTCAAAGACTGTTTTCAAACCATGGTATTTAGTCAAGATGAGATTTTCAAACTCAACTGCTACACGTTTGAAATCGTGCTGAGGCAAAGCATTTTTGATTTTTTGCCATGGATTTTCAGAATCCACATAGCCTACAACTGGGAAAGAGACAGTGCTGCTTGCACGCTCTACTTCAAGGGCTGGGACAAAGAGGAGCGGTTCTTGATCCGCTAGGACAAAAAGGAACATTTGGCGTTCATGGGGATCACTGTAAAAGCCAGTGAGGTAATTGATAGTGACGGGGTCAGATACGACAGCGACGTCTAGTTTTTCTGATTCAAGATATGTTAGGATTTGTTGTAATTTAGACATATGCTACCTTCTTTCTACCCCTCTATTTTGGCAAAAAATGAGAGAAAATGCAAGGGGGAAGGGTAAAAGAACAGGCAAAAAGAACTCCGGCAAGATAGCGGAGTTCTTTGGTCTAGTTTTCCTTAGTTTAAGAAAAGTCAGCCTTGCTTTTGACGTCGCTGTATTCTTCAGCGATTTCTTGGCTGAGAATGTCCTCATAGGCAGGGAGTTGGATGTCCTGTCCATATTTTTTCTTGAGTGCAGTAGTGATTAGGCGATAAGCCAGATTGGCATTACGAGAGAGGATAGGTCCGTGGAAGTAGGAACCAAAGACATTCTTGTAATGAACCCCTTCGCCGACCTTTTCTTCGTTGTTTCCATTTCCATAGACAACCAGTCCCAGTGGTTTTTGGTCATCTGAGAGGAAGGTACGGCCCTGGTGATTTTCAAATCCATAGTAGGTTTCATCAAATTCGTCATTATGAATCTTGATGTCACCGATGAAGCGGTTATTAGTCTGGTTGAGTGTGTAGTGACCCATGACTCCTAGTCCTTCGATGCGTCTCCCTGAAGCCTCAACATAATATTGCCCCAATAGTTGGAAACCACCGCAGATGGCTAGAACTACGCCATCGTTTTGGATGTAGTTGTCAATGCTCTCTTTTTTAGCAGGAAGGTCTCCAGCGATAATACTTTGTTCAAAGTCTTGACCACCACCGAAAAAGGCAATATCATAGTGATTTTCATCAAAGTCATCATGGAGAGAAACGATGTCAACTGTTACATGAGCTCCCAGTTTTTCAGCAACATACTTGAGCATGAGGATATTGCCGTTGTCCCCGTAGGTATTCATGAGGTTTCCATAGAGGTGGGCAATGTTGAGCTGATAAGGGTAGTTGCCAGCTTTTGAGGAAAGTGAAGTATAAACCATTAGTTCATCTCCTTTCTAACAATCTGACGACTAGCCAGTAGTTCACGGAATTCCAGCATAGCAGTGTAAGTCGCAAGGATATAAGCATGCTTACAATCTTGGGCTTCAATCGTTTTAAGAACTTGTTCCAGATTGCTTGTCTCAGTGATTTTATCAGCCGGGTAGCCAGTCACCCGTAAACGGCGAGCGATTTCAGAATGACGAACACCGCCAGCGTTGATTTCAGGAATGTCCATGTCAGTGATTTGTTCAAAATCAGCATCCCAAATCCAGCTAGTGTCAATTCCATCTGCATAGTTGGCATTGAGAAGGACAGATAGGCTAAATGGATAAGGTGCCAGTTTGATCATTTCGATAGCTTGGGTCGCACCAACCGGATTCTTGATGAGGACAAGGGTACATTCCTTATCGCCAATTTGGAAGGTTTCTTGGCGACCAAATACGGCTCTGCTCTTATCAAATCCTTGTTTGATCCGTTGCGAATCTGCACCGAGGAAACGGGCGATGGCAACTGCAGCAAGGGCATTGTAGATGTTGTAAAGTCCACCGATTTGGATTCCGTATTCTTGTCCGTCAATGACAAAGCGGGAGCGATTGTTGGTTAACTCAACCAAGTCTGTCAGACGGTAGTCCAAGTCAGGACGTTTGCAACCACAATTTTCACAGATATAGGCACCCAAGTTGGCATAGGTATTGTGCTCGTATTTGAGGATGCCTTGGCAGTCAGGGCAGAGGATTCCTTCGGTATTGTAGTGGGCCAGTTGAGCAGGTCCTTTTTCTAAGTCAAAACCAAAGTACTGCACAGGATTTGGAATAGCTGGCTTATAGAAAAGTGGACTGTCTCCATTAAGGAGAACAGTGGCCGTAGGCACCTTACGAATGGCATCCAAAATCATCTTATAAGTCGTGTAAATCTCACCATAGCGGTCCATCTGGTCACGGAAAATATTAGTGATGACAAAAAGGCTAGGATGGATATAGTCACAGATACGAGAAAGACTGGCCTCATCAATTTCTAGAACGGCAATGTTTTTCCCAGTTTTAGAGGATTTGGCAGTCAAGAAAGTTGTCGTAATTCCTGTGATCATGTTGGCGCCACTAGGATTGGTCAGAACTTGACCATAGACCTCTTTTAAAATGCCGACAGTGAGGGCAGTTGTTAAGGTTTTTCCATTGGTTCCAGTGACCACGACAATCTCGTAGTTCTTAGCTAGATTTTGTAAAATATCTTTATCAAATTGAAGGGCAAGTTTTCCTGGGAGCGTACTTCCACGACCAAGACGGCTCAAGATGAAGTGAGATGAACGCCCAGCAAGGAGGCCCAAAGTAGTTTTTAATTTCATGTTTCTATTATATCATAAAAGAGGGAAAAGACAGGTTTGAGATTTCGCAGAAACAAAAACAGCCCGATGAGGGCTGTTGGTTAACAAATCAGTCTCAACTTAGATCGCAAACAAGTCATTCAAGTTCTCAGCCAAGGTTGGGTGAGTGAAGATTTGTTTTGTGAAGTAAGTGTAAGGAATCTTGTTGTCCATAGCAACAGTGATGATGTTGATGATTTCTTGAGAACCCTCTGAGAAGATGCTTGCTCCAAGAATTTCTTTTGTTTCAGTATTGACAACAGCTTTGAAGGCTCCGCGAAGGTCTCCATTTACGTGACCACGAGGCATAGCTGCAACAGGAATTTCTTTAACAGCGTATGGAAGTTTCAAATCAGCTGCTTGGCTTTCCGTCAAGCCAACTTGAGAAAGAGCTGGTGTGATGAACATGGTGTTTGGTACATTGAGACGGTCTTCGAGTGTGTAGCTGCCATCTCCAGCAAGGTAGCTGTAGACAACACGGAAGTCATCAAGTGAAATGTAGGTAAATTGAAGGCCACCGTTGACGTCTCCAACTGCAAAGACACCAGGAACGTTTGTTTGACAGTGTTTGTCGACTTTGATAGCACCACGCTCCGTTAGTTCAATATCTGTATTTTCAAGTTGAAGTGGTTCTACATTCGGTTTGCGTCCAGTTGCGTAGAGAAGGGCATCGAAACGGTAGGTTTCGTTTTCAGTTACGACGAGCACTTGATCACCGTCGTTTTTGATTTCAGTAGTATGGATGTTTTGAAGCAATTCAATGCCGTCTTCTTCCATGTATTGTTTAGCAAGAGCTGCGATGGAAGGTTCTGCACGAGGAAGGAATGTATCCAAGGCGTCTAGGACTGTAACCTTGCTCCCAAGTTTGTTGTAAAGTCCTGCAAATTCAAGACCGATGTTTCCACCACCAAGAACTCCAAGTTTTTCAGGCAATTTGTCCAAGTTTTGGATACCTGTTGAGTCAAAGACATTCTTACTTGTAGAAAGTCCAGGAATTGGCAAGACGTTTGAAACAGCACCAGTGTTGATAACGATAGTTTCAGCAGTCAGTTCTTTCTTTTCATCACCAGCCTGGATTTCGATGACTTTGTTTGAAAGGAAGTGTGCTTCCGCATCAAAGATATCTACGCCTGTACCCGCAACAGTTGCATAGTTTTTACCATTAAGGCGACCAGTGACGGTATTTTTGGTAGCAATGACTTCTTCAAAAGACAAATCTTTCTCAGCAGCAACTAACAAGGTCTTAGTTGGGATACATCCGATGTTGATACAAGTTCCGCCATACATAGCTTTACTACGTTCAACGAGGGCAACTTTTTTGCCAGCTGAAGCCAATTTACCAGCTAGTGTTTTACCAGCCTTACCAAATCCAATAACAATTAAATCGTATGTTAACATTTTTTAATCCTCCTGTTTGATTTCATTCTAGCACAAGAAAAAAACTTTTGCACAATTCCGCTACGGAGAAACGAATCATATAAGGCTGTATTTATATTTGTGGAAAATCGTTTACATGATTTTCCTTAAAGATTCTACTATCTTTTGCCCCGCTCTTGTGTTATACTAGATAGGTTGCAAAGAAACTCGTACTTTTCTTTCGTGGAAAAGAAGCAACACGGTATCTCGTTTTTAAAGAAGATACATCATGAAAAGAAAAGTATATACTAAGCGCTATAGGATGGCTTCGCACCATCTTTAGAAAGAAGAAAAACGTGAAATTTAATGAATTTAACTTGTCTGCTGATTTGCTAGCAGAGATTGAAAAAGCTGGATTTGTAGAAGCAAGTCCCATCCAAGAACAGACCATTCCATTGGCTCTTGAGGGGAAAGACGTTATCGGTCAAGCCCAGACTGGTACAGGGAAAACCGCAGCCTTTGGCTTGCCAACCCTTGAAAAAATCCGTACAGAAGAAGCAACTATTCAAGCCTTGGTCATCGCTCCAACTCGTGAACTCGCTGTTCAAAGTCAAGAAGAACTCTTCCGCTTTGGTCGTAGCAAGGGAGTGAAAGTTCGCTCAGTTTACGGTGGTTCAAGCATTGAAAAACAAATCAAAGCCCTTAAGTCGGGTGCTCATATCGTTGTAGGAACACCAGGTCGTCTCTTGGACTTGATCAAACGCAAGGCTTTGAAATTGCACGATATTGAAACCCTTATCCTTGATGAAGCGGACGAAATGCTCAACATGGGCTTTCTTGAAGACATCGAAGCTATTATCTCTCGTGTCCCTGAAAGTCGTCAAACCTTGCTCTTTTCAGCAACCATGCCTGAAGCCATCAAACGTATTGGTGTTCAGTTTATGAAAGATCCTGAGCATGTGAAGATTGCTGCCAAAGAATTGACAACAGAGCTGGTGGACCAGTACTATATCCGTGTCAAGGAACAAGAAAAATTCGACACCATGACCCGTCTCATGGATGTAGAACAACCTGAACTTGCTATCGTATTTGGTCGTACCAAACGCCGTGTGGATGAATTGACTCGTGGACTTAAAATCCGTGGCTTCCGTGCAGAAGGCATTCATGGTGATTTGGACCAAAACAAACGTCTTCGTGTCCTTCGTGATTTTAAAAATGGGAATCTTGATGTTCTGGTTGCGACGGACGTGGCGGCGCGTGGTTTGGATATCTCAGGTGTGACCCATGTCTACAACTACGATATTCCACAAGATCCTGAAAGTTATGTTCACCGTATCGGTCGTACAGGTCGTGCTGGTAAGTCAGGTCAATCTATTACTTTTGTTGCTCCAAACGAAATGGGCTACCTTCAAATTATTGAAAACTTGACCAAGAAACGCATGAAAGGCTTGAAACCAGCGACAGCAGAAGAAGCCTTCCAAGCTAAGAAACAAGTAGCGCTCAAGAAAATCGAACGAGACTTCGCAGACGAAGCAATTCGTGGGAACTTTGAGAAATTTGCTAAAGATGCTCGTAAGTTAGCTGCCGAATTTAGTCCAGAAGAATTGGCTATGTATATCTTGAGTCTGACAGTCCAAGATCCAGACAGCCTCCCTGAAGTGGAGATTGCGCGTGAAAAACCACTGCCATTTAAACCATCAGGTAATGGCTTTGGTGGCAAAGGTAAGGGAGGTCGAGGAGACCGTCGAGATCGTGATCGCCGTGGTAATGGTCGCCGTGATGATTTCAAGAAAGGCAGTCGTGGGAACGATCGTTTTGATAAAGACAGACGTTACCGTAATAAAGACAATAAAAAACCTCGCAACACTTCAAGCGAAAAGAAAACCGGCTTTGTTATTCGTAACAAAGGAGATAAATAGAAAAAAGCGATTCACAGAGTGAATCGCTTTTATATATAAGGAGACCGATAGTAAAAGAAGATGGTGATAGTAAAGGATAGGTGAAACGGAAAGGGATTTATCATGTCATCTTCTTATGATGTTATAATATCAAAAATAAAATAGGATGTCAATAAAAAACTCGCTTTTTTTCTAAAATATTTTTGCTGTTCAAAATTGCAATTAAATAAGCAATTTTCAGATAATTATTGAAATAAAGACTTTTCTATGTTATAATGGAAGCGATTATATGCGAGGTAAAAAATGGCACATTTATTAGAAAAAACAAGAAAAATCACGTCTATTCTAAAGCGCTCTGAGGAGCAACTTCAAGATGAACTTCCTTACAATGCGATCACACGCCAGTTAGCTGATATTATTGACTGTAACGCTTGTATTGTGAATAACAAGGGACGTCTCTTGGGTTACTTTATGCGTTATAAGACCAATAATGACCGTGTAGAACAATTCTTCCAAACCAAAACCTTCCCGGAGGTCTATGTTCAAGGGGCAAACATGATTTATGACACGGAAGCCAATCTTCCTGTTGAACATGATTTGACCATTTTCCCTGTAGAGAGTCGTGCGGACTTTCCAGATGGCTTGACGACCATTGCTCCGATTCATGTATCAGGGATTCGTTTGGGTTCCTTGATTATTTGGCGCAATGATAAGAAATTTGAAGATGAGGATTTGATTCTTGTTGAGATTGCAAGCACAGTGGTAGGGATTCAACTCTTGAACTTCCAGCGTGAAGAAGATGAAAAGAATATTCGCCGTCGTACGGCTGTTACCATGGCGGTCAACACCCTTTCCTATTCAGAACTTCGTGCCGTTTCAGCAATTCTAGCTGAGTTGGATGGAAATGAGGGACAATTGACTGCATCTGTCATTGCAGATCGTATTGGTATCACGCGCTCAGTAATCGTCAATGCACTTCGTAAACTGGAGTCGGCAGGAATTATTGAGAGTCGTTCATTAGGAATGAAGGGGACTTATCTCAAAGTTCTAATTGGTGATATTTTTGAGGAAGTGAAAAAGAGGGACTACTAATGGCAAAAGCTTTAATCTCAATTGACTATACAGAGGATTTCGTAGCAGACCATGGAAAGCTAACTGCTGGAGCACCTGCTCAAGCGATATCAAAAGCCATTGATCAGGTAACCAGATTAGCTTTTAATCGTGGAGACTATGTCTTTTTCACCATTGATGCTCATGAAGAGAAAGATACATTCCACCCAGAAAGCAAGCTCTTTCCGCCGCACAACATCATCGGAACTAGTGGGCGTAACCTTTATGGCCCCCTAGCTGATTTCTATGCTGAGCATGAGGCGAATAGTCGAGTCTTTTGGATGGACAAGCGTCATTATTCAGCATTTTCAGGAACGGACTTAGATATCCGTTTGCGAGAACGTCGGGTTGATACTGTTATCTTAACAGGTGTTTTGACGGACATTTGCGTCCTTCATACGGCTATTGATGCCTATAATTTAGGTTATCAAATCGAGATTGTCAAGCCTGCAGTTGCCTCTATTTGGCCAGAAAATCATCAGTTTGCTCTTGGGCATTTTAAGAACACATTGGGAGCAAAATTACTGGATGAAAACCTTGCTGAAATTGAACTATAAGCCTGTTGGAAAAATGAAAAAAATCTGAAAAAAGTGTTGACAAAGATTTTGAAAGTTGATATACTAGTAAAGTAATCGACGCGGGGATGGCGGAATTGGCAGACGCGCAGGACTAAGGATCCTGTGACCGCTTTAGGTCGTGAGGGTTCAAGTCCCTCTCTCCGCATAGGGTAAGAGTTAGCTGTGGCTAGCTCTTTTTTGTTAGCACGCATAGTGATTATTCAACAAGAGAGGTCTACCTTTCTTGTTTTTTTCTTTTTTTTAAATAGTGCTATAATATAGATAGAAAGTAACTGCAAAAAGTCTTATATGAAAGATTATCGAGTAATGGATACTAATAGGCTTGGTTAAAACGGATATATAAGGTAGGAAAGGAGGAGTAGATAGTCATTTGGTATTTGAAATGAGTATTTCAAAAGTGTAAAGGAGGATTACGATGGTTAATGAACTTCAACGAATAATGAGCGCCTTTATTCAAATTCTCTTTATTATGTTACTACCTTCTATCTGGTGGTTTATGACTATGAGGGGGAAAGTTCCATTTATGAAATGGATCGGACTAAAAGCTATCAAAAGAGTAAAAACTTTGCATCTGATTTTATGGATGGTGGGGGGATTTTCCTTATTTACTATTTTTTCTATCCTTATCTTTCCTCTTACGCGTAGTCTAGAAACAGCTACTTCGGTTTTTTCTGCTATGGAATATAAGGCTTTACCAAGTATTCTAATTTACAGTATTTTGCAAACATCTTTACCAGAGGAACTATTATTTAGAGGTTTTCTACTGAAACGAATGGCAAATCACATGCCGTTTGTCTTTGCAAATACCATACAGGCCTTCGCTTTTGGATTGCTTCATGGAGTATTGTTTGCTTCAGTAGTGAGTTTGGAAGTCACTTTTTTCATTGTATTTTTTACTGGAGCAATAGCAGCTTATCTTGGTTTTGTTAACGAAAAGATAGCAGGAGGATCAATTTTACCAAGTTGGCTAATGCATGCCACAGCCAACATCCTCTCTGGTTTAGTTTCTGCATTTTCTTTGCTTTGAGTGGATACAGTTATAAAAATGGAGCTGGTAGAAATACCAGCTTTTTTTCAAAAAATAAATCAAAAAATTTTTCGATTTCATAAACATTTCATATTTGGATTTTATAATAGTCTTACAAATATGGAGGTGACAAATGAATCCAATCCAAAGAGCTTGGGCTTATGTCAGCAGAAAACGACTGAGAAGTTTTATTTTATTTCTGATTTTATTTGTCCTTTTAGCAGGAATTTCAGCCTGTTTGACTCTAATGAAGTCCAACAAAACAGTAGAAAGCAATCTTTACAAATCACTCAACACATCTTTTTCTATCAAAAAGATAGAAAATGGACAGACCTTCAAGTTGTCTGACCTAGCATCCGTGAGCAAGATTAAGGGACTGGAAAATGTCTCTCCAGAACTCGAAACGGTCGCAAAACTGAAAGACAAGGAAGCAGTGAGTGGCGAGCAGAGCGTTGAACGTGATGATTTGTCAGCCGCGGACAAGAACTTGGTTAGCTTAGCGGCTCTTGAGGATTCATCCAAGGATGTCACCTTTACCAGTTCGGCTTTCAACCTAAAAGAAGGGCGACATCTTCAAAAAGGGGACTCCAAGAAAATCCTTATTCACGAGGAGTTGGCCAAGAAGAACGGTCTTTCGCTTCATGACAAGATTGGCTTGGATGCTGGTCAGTCAGAATCTGGAAAAGGGCAAACAGTAGAGTTTGAAATTGTCGGCATCTTTTCTGGAAAAAAACAAGAGAAGTTCACAGGCTTGTCTTCTGACTTCAGTGAAAACCAAGTCTTTACAGACTATGAAAGTAGCCAAACCCTTCTGGGAAATAGTGAACCGCAGGTCAGTGCAGCGCGCTTCTATGTAGAAAATCCTAAGGAAATGGACGGACTCATGAAGCAGGTGGAAAACTTGGCTTTAGAAAGTCAAGGCTACCAAGTCGAGAAGGAAAACAAGGCCTTTGAACAAATCAAAGACTCAGTGGCAACCTTCCAAACCTTCCTCACCATCTTCCTTTATGGGATGTTGATAGCAGGAGCAGGAGCCTTAATTTTGGTCTTGTCCCTCTGGTTGAGAGAAAGGGTCTACGAAGTGGGGATTCTACTCGCACTTGGAAAAAGCAAGATCTCAATCTTCCTCCAGTTCTGTTTAGAGGTAGTTTTGGTATCTCTTGGAGCTTTGCTTCCAGCATTTGTTGCAGGAAATGCCATCGCATCCTATCTACTCCAAACTGTACTAGCCAGTGGAGATCAGGCAACCTTACAGGACACGCTGGCCAAAGCAAGTGGTCTATCAACCAGTCTTCTATCCTTTGCAGAATCCTATGTCTTTCTGCTCCTGATTGGTTGCTTATCAGTAGCCCTTTGTTTCCTATTCTTATTTAGAAAATCGCCTAAGGAAATTTTATCATCTATTAGTTAAGAAGGAGAAATCATGACTTTATTACAATTGCAAGATGTTACCTACCGTTATAAGAACACTGCTGAAGCAGTTTTATATCAGATCAAGTATAATTTTGAACCCGGAAAATTTTATAGTATCATTGGTGAGTCAGGAGCAGGAAAATCCACTCTCTTGTCCCTACTGGCTGGTCTAGATAGTCCTGTTGAAGGTTCTATCCTTTTCCAAGGAGAGGACATTCGGAACAAGGGGTATTCTTACCATCGCATGCACCATATTTCCCTAGTCTTTCAAAATTATAACTTGATAGATTATCTTTCTCCGCTGGAAAATATCCGCTTGGTCAACAAAAAGGCAAGCAAGGATACACTTCTTGAGCTTGGTTTGGATGAAAGTCAGATCAAGCGGAACGTTCTCCAGTTATCAGGTGGTCAACAACAACGTGTAGCCATCGCTCGCAGTTTAGTCTCAGAAGCTCCAGTTATTCTAGCTGATGAGCCAACAGGAAATCTGGACCCTAAAACTGCCGGAGATATTATTGAACTGCTCAAGTCACTTGCCGAGAAAACAGGTAAATGTGTGATCGTCGTCACCCACAGTAAAGAAGTGGCACAAGCGTCAGATATTACACTTGAATTGAAGAATAAGAAACTGACTGAAACTCGAAACACTACAAAATAAGATGAGCTTGTTTTGATAGAATTATGAAATCAAATCTAGAAAGGGAACCTATGTTACACAACGCATTTGCCTATGTTACAAGGAAGTTTTTCAAATCGATTGTTATCTTCCTGATTATTCTCCTCATGGCGAGCTTGAGTTTGGTCGGCTTGTCGATCAAGGGAGCTACAGCCAAGGCTTCTCAGGAGACCTTTAAAAATATCACCAATAGCTTCTCCATGCAAATCAATCGTCGCGTCAATCAAGGAACGCCACGTGGTTCTGGGAATATCAAGGGTGAGGATATCAAAAAAATCACCGAAAATAAGGCCATCGAGTCTTATGTTAAACGCATCAACGCTATCGGAGATTTGACTGGATACGACCTCATCGAAACGCCAGAAACCAAGAAAAATCTCACTGCAGACCGTGCCAAGCGTTTTGGAAGCAGCTTGATGCTGACAGGTGTTAATGACTCCTCAAAAGAAGATAAGTTTGTCTCTGGCTCATATAAGCTGGTTGAAGGTGAGCACCTAACCAACGACGACAAAGACAAGATTCTCATGCACAAGGATTTGGCAGCCAAACATGGCTGGAAAGTCGGAGATAAGGTCAAATTGGACTCTAATGTCTATGATGCAGACAATGAAAAAGGGGCCAAGGAAACAGTCGAAGTGACAATCAAGGGACTCTTTGATGGTCACAATAAGTCAGCAGTAACCTACTCACAAGAACTCTATGAAAACACAGCTATCACAGACATTCACACTGCTGCAAAACTTTATGGATATACAGAAGACACAGCTATTTATGGGGACGCAACCTTCTTTGTAACAGCAGACAAGAACTTGGATGACGTCATGAAAGAGTTGAATGGTATCAGCGGTATCAACTGGAAGAGCTACACACTTGTGAAGAGCTCCTCTAACTACCCAGCTCTAGAGCAATCCATCTCTGGTATGTACAAGATGGCCAACCTCCTCTTCTGGGGTAGCTTGAGCTTCTCAGTTCTTCTCCTTGCACTCTTGCTCAGTCTTTGGATCAATGCCCGTCGCAAGGAAGTGGGAATTCTCCTCTCTATCGGTCTCAAGCAGGCAAGTATCTTGGGTCAATTTATCACAGAATCAATCTTGATTGCCATCCCTGCTCTCGTTTCTGCTTACTTCCTAGCCAACTATACAGCTCGTGCAATCGGAAACACCGTCCTTGCCAATGTAACTTCAGGTGTTGCCAAGCAAGCCAGCAAGGCTGCTCAAGCCTCTAACCTTGGTGGTGGTGCAGAAGTAGACGGCTTTAGCAAGACCTTGTCGAGCCTAGACATTTCCATTCAGACATCAGACTTTATCATCGTCTTTGTCCTTGCTTTGGTTCTAGTGGTTCTCGTTATGGCTCTTGCCTCAAGCAATCTCCTTAGAAAACAACCAAAAGAGCTCTTGCTCGATAGTGAATAAAAAACTTGCTACCTATTCTCCCCTAAATGGGGTATAATATAGGTGGCATTTTTATCTATTTCCTCTTGATAAGGACTCTTCTTATTAGGATGAAACAGAGAAGATTTACAAGAAATTTAAAGGAATGTGAAACGTTTTTTCTATGAAAATTTTAATTGTAGAAGATGAAGAGATGATCCGTGAGGGGATCAGTGACTATTTGACGGATTGTGGTTATGAAACCATTGAAGCAGCAGATGGACAAGAAGCTCTGGAAAAATTTTCCAGCTATGAGGTAGCCCTGGTTTTACTGGATATCCAGATGCCCAAGCTTAATGGCCTAGAAGTCCTAGCGGAGATTCGTAAGACCAGTCAGGTTCCTGTCTTGATGTTGACCGCCTTTCAGGATGAAGAATACAAGATGAGTGCTTTTGCTTCTCTAGCAGACGGTTATCTGGAAAAGCCCTTTTCTCTCTCCCTTTTAAAAGTAAGGGTGGACGCGATTTTCAAGCGCTACTACGATACAGGACGTGTCTTCTCTTATAAGGATACCAAGGTGGACTTTGAGAGTTACAGTGCAAGCCTCGCAGGTCAAGAAGTGGCCATTAATGCCAAAGAGTTGGAAATTCTGGACTATCTGGTGAAAAATGAAGGACGGGCCTTGACTCGTTCTCAGATTATCGATGCTGTCTGGAAGGCGACAGATGAGGTTCCCTTTGATCGTGTCATTGATGTTTATATCAAGGAACTGCGGAAAAAGCTAGACTTGGATTGTATCCTCACTGTGCGCAATGTTGGTTATAAATTGGAGCGAAAATGAAACGAACAGGTTTATTTACAAAGATATTTATCTATACCTTCTCGATTTTTAGCCTTCTGGTTATTTGTCTTCATTTAGCCATTTATTTTCTCTTTCCCTCTACTTATCTGAGCCATCGTCAGGAAACCATTGGTCAGAAAGCGACTGCTATTGCCCAGTCCCTAGAAGGAAAGGATAGGCAGAACATCGAGCAAGTATTAGACTTGTATTCCCAGACTAGTGATATCAAGGGGGCCGTCAAAGGAGAGATGACCGAGGACAAGTTAGAAGTCAAGGACAATCTTCCTCTGGACACAGACCGCCAGACCACTTCTCTCTTTATCGAAGAGCGTGAGGTGAAAACGCAAGATGGTAGCACCATGACACTTCAATTTCTAGCTTCGATGGATTTGCAAAAGGAAGCAGAGCAAATTAGCCTCCAGTTTCTTCCCTATACCTTGTTGGCATCCTTTCTGATTTCCCTTTTGGTTGCTTACATCTACGCTCGGACCATTGTTGCACCGATTTTGGAAATCAAGCGGGTGACCCGTCGGATGATGGATTTGGATGCCCAAGTGCGATTGCGCGTGGATTCTAAGGATGAGATAGGTGATCTCAAGGAACAAATCAATAGTCTTTACCAGCACCTTTTGACTGTTATTGCGGACTTGCATGACAAGAATGAAGCTATTCTTCAGCTGGAGAAGATGAAGGTTGAGTTCCTACGAGGGGCTTCTCATGAATTGAAAACCCCTCTGGCTAGTTTGAAAATCCTAATCGAAAATATGAAAGAAAATGTCGGTCGTTATAAGGATAGAGACCACTATCTGGGAGTAGCCTTGGGGATTGTGGACGACCTCAGCCATCACGTTCTTCAGATACTTTCTCTTTCTTCTGTTCAAGAATTGCGAGAGGAGAAGGAGAACATTGACCTACTCCAGATGACGCAAACTTTGGTTAAGGATTATGCTTTGCTAGCCAAGGAAAGAAAAGTTCAGATAGACATTAGTCTGCCCCATCAGCAGGCTTACATAAACCCATCTGTGATGAAACTAATCTTATCTAATCTCATCAGCAATGCTATCAAGCACTCCATTTCAGGTGGCTTGGTTCGTATCGGGGAGAGAGAAGGAGAACTCTTTATCGAGAATAGCTGTAGTCCTGAAGAACAAGAAAAACTAGCCCAGTCTTTTTCTGGCAATGCTAGTCGCAAGGCCAAGGGTTCAGGAATGGGACTCTTTGTGGTCAAAAGTTTATTAGAACACGAGAAATTACCGTATCATTTTGAGATGCAAGATGATCGTTTGACCTTCTTCATGTCTTATCCCAAAGTCGCTCAAGACTAAGGAGAAGAAAGGGGTTACATTGATTGGATTGGAAGAAATTCAATCTAAAGTATGGGAAAAACTAGCTTTTTTTGTCAAAAAGTGATAAAATGAACAATGTAAATGGGATGTCCCAAAAAATATATAGGAGGCCTGACAAATGGCAATCGTTTCAGCAGAAAAATTTGTCCAAGCAGCTCGTGACAACGGTTATGCAGTTGGTGGATTTAACACAAACAACCTTGAGTGGACTCAAGCTATCTTGCGTGCAGCAGAAGCTAAAAAAGCTCCAGTTTTGATCCAAACTTCAATGGGTGCTGCGAAATACATGGGTGGTTACAAAGTTGCTCGCAACTTGATCGCTAACCTTGTTGAGTCAATGGGTATCACTGTACCAGTAGCTATCCACCTTGACCACGGTCACTACGAAGATGCACTTGAGTGTATCGAAGTTGGTTACACTTCAATCATGTTTGACGGTTCACACCTTCCAGTTGAAGAAAACCTTAAATTGGCTAAAGACGTTGTTGAAAAAGCACACGCTAAAGGTATCTCAGTAGAAGCTGAAGTTGGTACTATCGGTGGTGAAGAAGACGGTATCATCGGTAAAGGTGAATTGGCTCCAATCGAAGACGCTAAAGCAATGGTTGCAACTGGTATTGACTTCTTGGCAGCTGGTATTGGTAACATCCACGGTCCATACCCAGCAAACTGGGAAGGCCTTGACCTTGACCACTTGCAAAAATTGACAGAAGCTCTTCCAGGCTTCCCAATCGTATTGCACGGTGGATCAGGTATTCCTGATGAGCAAATCCAAGCAGCTATCAAACTTGGTGTTGCGAAAGTTAACGTTAACACTGAATGCCAAATCGCATTTGCTAACGCAACTCGTAAATTTGCTCGTGACTACGAAGCAAACGAAGCAGAATACGACAAGAAGAAACTCTTCGACCCACGTAAATTCTTGGCTGACGGTGTAAAAGCTATCCAAGCATCAGTTGAAGAACGTATCGACGTATTCGGTTCAGAAGGTAAAGCTTAATCTAGCTGAACAATACATACAGAACCTGCCCATTGGGTGGGTTTTTTGGTTTGTGAATATATAGCCAATATACTGTAGAAGAACCAATCTTAAGTTGCTAAAAGATTCTAATTTTTGTACAATAATGCTATGAAAAAACTGAAAAAATGGTGTTTTGGCTTCATTAGTTTGCTTCTTTTGTTTTTACTCGCTACATTCATCTTTCACCGTATCAGTTTGGAAAAGGAAAAAGCCTCACTGACACCTATGGGGCAACAAGTTCTCGTCAATGGACATCAAATAAATGTTTACGTTGAAGGGGATGGTCCTGAGACTATAGTAGTTCTCTCAGGTGCTGGTATTGCTTCTCCTATATTGGATTTTAAAGAAGTATCGGAATCCTTATCGAAACAGTATAAGGTAGTTATCGTGGAGAGGGCGGGATATGGTTACAGTGATGATAGCAATCATTCAAGAGATGTGATGGAGGTTTTGTCTGAGACTCGCCAAGCTCTTTCGCAAGCAAATATCACAGGGCCGTTTATCATTCTATCTCATTCCATGGCTAGTCTAGAGAGTTTGGCTTGGCAGGAGAAGTATCCTGATGAAGTGAAAGCCTTGATTGGTTTAGATTGGGCATTGCCATCAAGTTATGAAGATTTAAAGGATAATCAGGCCTTGCTTACGTTGGCCTATTGGAGTAGTAAGATTGGGTTATTACGTTATTTCCCTGAATCCTTTTATATAAAAAATCAAACTCTGATCGAGAGTGAACGAAATCAATATAAACTTCTAGCTTATAAGCAGTTGATGTCACAAGCCATGCTTCATGAATCCCAAACGGTAAAGGAAAATGCCAAGAAAGTTCCCTCTAGCATCAATCCGAAAATTCCCACCTTACTATTGGTGTCTAACGGTCAAGGCACTAGTTTTAGCCAATCAGAATGGCATCATTTTGCTGAGAAATTTGCTAGTGAACAGTCTAATGTGAAGGTCATCTATATGGATGCGCCTCACGACCTCTATCATTATCAAAGCGATGCTATTGTTTCTCGCATTAAAGAATTTTTAGAGAATAATTGAGGGATTAAAAATCCATTGAGACTGATGATAATAATTGAAAGGTAATGACTTATGAATAATTCTTATATTTTACTTAGACATGCTCATTCAAAATTTTCAAGTGATGATTTTAATAGAACTTTGTCAGAAAAAGGATTTTCATCTCTTGATCAGTTAGAGTTTTTGAATTCTTTTAATATTGATCATTATTTTTCTAGTCCTTATAAACGAGCATTTGAAACGATTAATAGCTCGCCAATTCAATTTGATAAAATAGTTCTTGATAATCGGTTACGAGAGAGAAAATTATCTTCAACCTTTATAAAAGATTCTGAGTTTGAAGACAGTATTAAATATTTATGGCAAAATCCCAGTGAATCTCTTTCAGAAGGGGAATCAAATCAAGATGCACTAGCTAGAGTACTAAATTTTTTAATGGAATTGGAAGAGAGATACTCAGAAAAAACGATTTTACTTAGTTCACACGGGAATTTGATAGGAATACTACTACATCACTTTGATTCCAGTTTTGATTATGAAAAATGGGATCAGATGACCTTTCCAGATTGTTTTCTAATTGATAGAAATGGGATTGTGAAAAGAATTATGAAAGATTAGTTCTTTGATTAAATAGTGATTCATATTGATCAAAATAGTTTGCTTTTTATAATTCGTAACCTGCCCATTGGGCAGGTTTTTTGGTGCTTTAAGGAGAATATCAAACCAGAATTTTTGTTTAAAAGTATTATTTTAAGAGAGAAATCTCTAATTTCAGAATCTACAGGCAAACGCTTGCATTCTAGTTTTTATTGGACTATAATAGGTTGGTATAAAGCCTTCTGTAATAATATTGAGAAGGTGTAGAAAGTAAGGATTTAGATATTTGTAGTCAAAAATACAATGTTACAATTCCTTGCGATAGGGAGAGATTTATGGCAATGATAGAAGTGGAACATCTTCAGAAAAATTTTGTGAAGACAGTAAAGGAGCCGGGGTTAAAGGGGGCTTTGCGCTCTTTTATTCACCCTGAAAAGCAAACCTTTGAAGCGGTCAAGGATTTGACCTTCGAGGTACCCAAGGGACAAATTTTAGGCTTTATCGGAGCTAATGGTGCTGGGAAGTCGACAACCATTAAAATGCTGACAGGAATTTTAAAGCCGACATCGGGCTATTGTCGGATCAATGGCAAGATTCCGCAGGACAATCGTCAAGACTATGTCAAGGATATCGGGGTTGTCTTTGGACAACGAACCCAGCTATGGTGGGATTTGGCACTGCAAGAGACCTACACGGTCTTGAAAGAGATTTACGATGTGCCAGACTCACTTTTTCATAAACGCATGGACTTTTTAAATGAAGTCTTGGATTTGAAGGAATTTATCAAGGATCCCGTGCGGACTCTTTCACTGGGGCAACGGATGCGGGCGGACATTGCGGCTTCCTTGCTTCACAATCCCAAGGTTCTCTTTTTAGATGAACCGACCATTGGTCTGGATGTTTCCGTCAAGGACAATATTCGTCGGGCTATTACCCAGATCAATCAGGAGGAAGAAACAACTATCCTCTTGACCACTCACGACCTGAGCGACATTGAGCAACTCTGTGATCGAATTTTTATGATTGATAAGGGGCAAGAGATTTTTGATGGAACGGTTAGCCAGCTCAAGGAGACCTTTGGCAAGATGAAGACTCTTTCCTTTGAACTGCTACCAGGTCAAAGTCATCTCCTTTCTCACTATGAAGGCCTGCCTGATATGACCATTGATAGACAAGGAAATAGCCTCAATATTGAATTTGATAGTTCCCGCTACCAGTCAGCTGATATTATCAAGCAAACCCTGTCTGATTTTGAAATTCGCGATTTGAAGATGTTGGATACGGATATTGAGGATATTATCCGTCGCTTCTACCGAAAGGAGCTCTAAGATGGTCAAATTGTGGAGACGTTATAAACCCTTTATCAATGCAGGTGTTCAGGAGTTGATCACCTATCGAGTCAACTTTATTCTCTATCGGATTGGCGATGTCATGGGGGCTTTTGTCGCTTTTTATCTCTGGAAGGCTGTCTTTGATTCTTCGCAAGAGTCTTTGATTCAGGGTTTTAGTATGGCAGATATCACCCTCTACATCATTATGAGTTTTGTGACTAATCTTTTGACCAGGTCAGATAGCTCCTTTATGATTGGTGATGAGGTCAAGGACGGATCCATTATCATGCGCTTGCTGCGACCAGTGCATTTTGCGGCTTCTTACCTCTTTACGGAGCTTGGGTCCAAGTGGTTGATTTTTATCTCTGTTGGACTGCCATTTTTAAGTGTCATTGTGTTGATGAAAATCTTATCTGGGCAAGGTATTGTAGAAGTGTTGGGATTAACTATCCTTTATCTCTTTAGCTTGATGCTGGCCTACCTGATTAACTTTTTCTTTAATATCTGCTTTGGGTTTTCAGCCTTTGTGTTTAAAAATCTTTGGGGTTCCAATCTACTCAAGACTTCCATAGTGGCCTTTATGTCTGGAAGTCTGATTCCCTTGGCTTTCTTTCCAAAGCTTGTTTCAGATATTCTCTCCTTCTTGCCTTTCTCATCCTTGATCTACACTCCGGTCATGATCATTGTTGGGAAATACGATGCTAGTCAGATTCTTCAGGCCATCTTGCTACAGTTTTTCTGGCTCTTAGTGATGGTGGGCTTGTCTCAGTTGATTTGGAAACGAGTCCAGTCATTTATCACTATTCAAGGAGGTTAGTATGAAAAAATATCAACGCATGCATCTGATTTTTATCAGACAATACATCAAGCAAATCATGGAGTACAAGGTTGATTTTGTGGTTGGTGTCCTTGGAGTTTTTCTGACTCAAGGCCTGAACCTCTTGTTTCTCAATGTCATCTTTCAACACATTCCATCCTTAGAAGGCTGGACCTTCCAAGAGATTGCCTTTATCTATGGATTTTCCTTAATTCCCAAGGGACTGGACCATCTCTTTTTTGATAATCTTTGGGCACTGGGACAACGTTTGGTGCGAAAAGGAGAGTTTGACAAGTACCTGACGCGTCCTATCAATCCTCTTTTTCACATCTTGGTTGAGACCTTTCAGATTGATGCCTTGGGCGAACTATTGGTCGGTGGTATTTTGTTAGCGACCACAGTGTCTAGCATTGGTTGGACTCTTCCAAAATTCCTGATTTTTCTAGTCTGTATTCCTTTTGCGACCTTGATCTATACTTCCTTGAAAATCGCGACTGCCAGTATCGCTTTTTGGACCAAGCAGTCAGGTGCCATGATTTACATTTTTTATATGTTTAATGACTTTGCCAAGTACCCAATTTCCATTTACAATTCTCTTCTTCGTTGGTTAATTAGCTTTATCGTACCTTTCGCCTTTACGGCCTACTATCCTGCCAGCTATTTCTTGCAGGATAAAGACGGGCTCTTTAACATTGGTGGGTTGATTCTGATTTCCCTTGTTTTCTTTGTTATTTCTTTAAAACTCTGGGACAGGGGCTTGGACGCTTACGAAAGTGCGGGTTCTTAAGAGATAAGATAGGATGAGATTTAAACATTAAATATGTTAAAAACAACCGTTGAAAATTATTGCGGTTGTTTTTGCATGTTTATTAAGGCATGAATTCTATCCATACCCCTTTTTGCGATTTTGGTAATTATTCCAGTTGATTGCTACTATTTTTGATGGTGTGAATGCGCTGATAATGTATCCCAGTTAACTATAATATTTATTGACTAACCTATTTGTTAACATGGATTAAAAAAAAAATTAACCTGGGTTAATTTTTCTTGACTTAAATTTTTTTAATTGATATACTATTTTTCAGAGAGCTAACAATTATATATAAATGTACTACTCTATCCCACTAGATAATACGTCATAAAACTTTTTATAACAAAGGCTAGCAAAGTTAAAGTTTTCTATCTATTGGGTTTAAAATAAAAAATGAAGGAATTATAATGAAAAAAAGTACGGTATTGTCATTAACTACTGCTGCAGTTATTTTAGCAGCATATGCCCCCAATGAGGTAATTTTAGCAGATGCACCTAGTTCTGAAGATGCTTTAAGAATTTCTGATAAAGAAAAAGTAGTAGCAGATGCACCTAGTTCTGAAGATGCTTTAAAAATTTCTGGTAAAGAAAAAGTAGTAGCAGATAAAGAAACAGAAAACAATGAACAATCTGAAGATATTCATAATGTTATAGAAACTTCAAAGGATATTGAGGAGAAGAAGACAACAGTTATTGAGGAAAAAGAGGTTGTTAGTAGAAAGTCTGAGATAGACAAAAAAACTAGTAACGAAGGAGCAAGTATCAAAGAAGACTCCAAGCAACCCAAAGGAGATGATGCGGACTCATTTGTAAATAAAGATACAGAAAATCCGAAAAAAGAAGATAAACTTGTCTATATTGCTGAATTTAAAGATAAAGAATCTGGAGAAAAAGCAATCAAGGAACTATCCAATCTTAAGGATACAAAAGTTTTATATACCTATAATACGATTTTTAATGGCGCTGCCATTGAAACAACTCCAGATAATTTGGACAAAATTAAACAAATAGAAGGTGTTTCGTCGGTTGAACGATCACAAAAAGTCCAACCAATGATGAATCATGCCAGAAAGGAAATTGGAGTTGAGGAAGCTATTGATTACCTAAAGTCTATTAATGCTCCATTTGGGAAAAATTTTGATGGTAGAGGTATGGTTATTTCAAATATCGATACTGGAACAGATTATAGGCATAAGGCTATGAGAATCGATGATGATGCCAAAGACTCGATGAAATTTAAAAAAGATGACTTAAAAGGCACTGATAAAAATTATTGGTTGAGTGATAAAATCCCTCATGCGTTCAATTATTATAATGGTGGTAAAATCACTGTAGAAAAATATGATGATGGAAGGGATTATTTTGACCCACATGGGATGCATATTGCAGGGATTCTTGCTGGAAATGATACTGAAAAAGACATCAAGAACTTTAATGGCATAGATGGAATTGCGCCTAATGCACAAATTTTCTCTTATAAAATGTACTCTGACGCAGGATCTGGGTTTGCGGGTGATGAAACAATGTTTCATGCTATTGAAGATTCGATCAAACACAATGTCGATGTTGTTTCGGTATCATCTGGCTTTACGGGAACAGGTCTTGTAGGCGAGAAATATTGGGAGGCTATTAGAGCATTAAGAAAAGCTGGAATCCCAATGGTTGTTGCTACAGGTAATTTTGCGACTTCTGCTTCAAGTTCTTCTTGGGATTTAGTAGCAAATAATAATCTGAAAATGACAGATACTGGAAATGTAACACGAACTGCCGCACATGAAGATGCGATAGCGGTCGCTTCTGCTAAGAATCAAACCATTGAGTTTGATAAGGTTAACATTGGAGGACAAAGTTTTAAATACAGAAATATAGGGGCTTTTTTCGATAAAAATAAAATCCTAACAAATGAGGATGGGTCAAAAACTCCAAATAAATTAAAATTTGTATATATAGGCAAAGGTCAAGACCAAGATTTGATAGGATTGGATCTTAAGGGCAAAATTGCAGTAATGGATAGAATTTATACCAAGGATTTAAAAGATGCTTTTAAAAGAGCTATGGATAAAGGCGCACGTGCCATTATGGTTGTAAATACTGTAAATTACTATAATAGAGATAATTGGACAGACCTTCCAGCTATGGGATATGAAGCGGATGAAGGGACTACTAGTCAAGTATTTTCAATTTCAGGAGATGATGGTGTAAAATTATGGAACATGATTAACCCTGATAAAAAAACTGAAGTCAAAAGAAATAATAAGGAAGATTTTAAAGATAACTTAGAACAATACTATCCAATTGATATGGAAAGCTATAATTCTAATAAACCGAATGTAGGTGATGAAAAAGAAATTGACTTTAAATTTGCAGCTGACACAGACAAAGAACTTTATAAAGAAGATATTATAGTCCCAGCAGGGTCTACATCTTGGGGGCCAAGAACAGACTTGCTTTTAAAACCGGATGTTTCAGCACCTGGTAAAAATATTAAATCCACTCTAAATGTTATCAATGGTAAATCCACTTATGGTTATATGTCAGGAACTAGTATGGCAACTCCAATCGTAGCAGCTTCTACTGTTTTGATTCGACCAAAATTAAAGGAATTGCTTGAAAGACCTGTCTTGAAAAATCTTAAGGGAGATGACAAAATAGACCTTACAAGTCTTACAAAAATAGCTCTACAAAATACTGCAAGACCTATGATGGATGCAACCTCTTGGAAAGAAAAGAGTCAATACTTTGCATCACCTAGACAGCAGGGAGCGGGGCTAATTAATGTTGCCAACGCTTTGAGAAATGAAGTTGTAGCAACTTTCAAAAATACAGATTCTAAAGGTTTGGTAAATTCATATGGTTCCATTTCTCTTAAAGAAATAAAAGGTGATAAAAAATACTTTACAATTAAGCTTCACAATACCTCAAACAGACCTTTAACCTTTAAAGTTTCTGCATCAACTGTAACTACAGATGCTCTAACTGATAGGCTAAAACTCGATGAAACATATAAAGATGAAAAATCTCCGGACGGGAAGCAAATTGTTCCAGAAATTCACCCAGAAAAAGTCAAAGGAGCAAATATCACATTTGAGCATGATACTTTCACTATAGGTCCAAATTCCAGCTTTGATTTAAATGCGGTTATAAATGTTGGAGAAGCTAAAAACAAAAATAAATTTGTAGAATCATTTATTCATTTTGAGTCAGTGGAAGAAATGGAAGCTCTAAACTCCAACGGTAAGAAAAGAAACTTCCAACCTTCTTTGTCGATGCCTCTAATGGGATTTGCTGGGAATTGGAACCACGAACCAATCCTTGATAAATGGGCCTGGGAAGAAGGATCAAAATCAAAAGCAATGGAAGGTTATGATGATGATGGTAAACCAAAAATTCCAGGTACCTTGAATAAGGGGATTGGAGGAGAACATGGTATAGATAAATTTAATCCAGCAGGAGTTATACAAAATAGAAAAGATAAAAATACAACATCCCTAGATCAAAATCCAGAATTATTTGCTTTCAATAACGAAGGAATCAACGCACCCTCATCAAGTGGTTCTAATATTGCTAAAATTTATCCTTTAGATTCAAATGGGAATCCTCAAGATGCTCAACTTGAGAGAGGATTAACGCCTTCTCCACTTGTATTAAGAAGTGCAGAAGAAGGAGTGATTTCAATAGTAAATACAAATAAAGAAGGAGAAAATCAAAGAGACTTAAAAGTCATTTCGAGAGAACACTTTATTAAAGGAATTTTAAACTCTAAAAGAAATGATGCAAAGGGCATTAAATCTTCTAAGCTAAAAGTTTGGGGTGACTTGAAATGGGATGGACTCATTTATAACCCAAGAGGTAGAGAAGAAAATGCCCCAGAAAGTAATGACAAAAAAGATCCTGCTACTAAGATACGAGGACAATTTGAACCGATTGCGGAAGGCCAATATTTCTATAAATTTAAATATAGATTAACCAAGGATTACCCATGGCAGGTTTCCTATATTCCTGTAAAAATTGATAACACCCCTCCAAAGATTGTTTCAATTGATTTTTCAAACCCTGAAAAAATTAAGTTGATTACAAAGGATACTTATCACAAGGTCAAAGAGCAATACAAGAATGAAACGCTATTTGCGAGAGATCAAAAAGAACATCCTGAAAAATTTGACGAGATTGCCAACGAAGTTTGGTATGCTGGGGCCGCTCTTGTTAATGAAGATGGAGAGGTTGAAAAAAATCTTGAGGTCACTTATGCAGGTGAGGGTCAAGGACGAAATAGGAAACTTGACAAAGACGGAAATACCATTTATGAAATTAAAGGTGCAGGAGATTTAAGAGGCAAAATCATTGAAGTGATTGCATTAGACGGTTCTAGCAATTTCACAAAGATTCATAGAATTAAATTTGCTGATCATGCTGATGAAAATGGGATGATTTCCTATTATCTAGTAGATCCTGATCAAGATTCATCTAAATACCAAAAGCTTGGCGAGATTTCCGAATCTAAATTTAAAAATTTAGAAAATAGAAAAGAGGATAGTCTTAAAAAAGATACAACTGAAGTAGAACATCATCAAGAAAATGAAGAGTCTATCGAAGAAAAATCTAGCTTGACTATTCATAAAACTATTTCAACAATTAGAGACTTTGAAACTAAAGACTTAAAGAAACTAATTAAAAAGAAATTTAGAGAAGTTGATGACTTTACAAGTGAAACTGGTAAGAGAATAGAGGAATACGATTATAAATACGATGATAAGGGAAATATCATTGCTTATGACGATGGTAGTGCCTTACAATATGAAACTGAAAAACTTGATGAAATCAAATCAAAAATTTATGGCATTCTAAACCCATCTAAAGATGGACACTTTGAAATTCTTGGAAAGATCAGTAATGTTTCTAAAAATGCCAAGGTATACTATGGAAATAACTATAAATCTATAGAAATCAAAACGACCAAGTATGATTCCCACTCAAAAACGATGACATTTGATTTATACGCTAATATTAATGATATTGTGGATGGATTAGCTTTTGCAGGAGATATGAGGTTTTTTGTCAAAGATGATGGTCAGATAAAAGCTGAAACTAAAATTAGAATGCCTGAAAAAAATAAGGAAACTAAAGCAGAATATCCGTATGCATCAAGTTATGGGAATGTAATAGAATTAGGAGAAGGAGATCTTTCAAAAAACAAACCAAACAATTTAACGGACATGGAATCTGGTAAAATCTATTCTGATTCAGAAAAACAACAATATCTGTTAAAGGATAACATCATTCTAAGAAAAGGCTATGCACTAAAAGTGACTACCTATAATCCTGGGAAAACGGATATGTTAGAAGGGAATGGAGTCTATAGCAAGGAAGATATAGCAAAAATTCAAAAGGCCAATCCTAATCTAAGAGTCTTATCAGAAACAACAATTTATGCTGATAGTAGAAATGTTGAAGATGGAAGAAGTACTCAATCAGTATTAATGTCGGCTTTGGACGGCTTTAACATTGTAAGATATCAAGTGTTTACATTTAAAATGAATGATAAAGGGGAGGCAATCGATAAAGATGGAAATCTTGTGACAGATCCTTCTAAACTGGTATTATTTGGTAAGGATGGTAAAGAGTACACTGGAGAAGATAAGTCCAATGTAGAAGCTATTAAAGAAGATGGCTCTACGTTATTTATTGATGCAAAACCAGTAAACCTCTCAATGGACAAGAACTACTTTAATCCATCTAAATCTAATAAAATTTATGTACGAAATCCAGAATTTTATTTAAGAGGTAAGATTTCTGATAAGGGTGGTTTTAACTGGGAGTTGAGAGTTAATGAATCTGTTGTAGATAATTATTTAATCTATGGAGATTTACACATTGATAACACTAGAGATTTTAACATTAAGCTTAATGTTAAAGACGGTGACATCATGGACTGGGGGATGAAAGACTATAAAGCAAACGGATTCCCAGATAAGGTAACAGATATGGATGGAAATGTTTATCTTCAAACTGGCTATAGCGATTTGAATGCAAAAGCGGTTGGAGTACACTATCAAATTTTATATGATAATGTCAAACCAGAAGTAAACATTGACCCTAAGGGAAATACTAGTATCGAATATGCTAACGGAAAATCTGTAGTCTTTAACATCAATGATAAAAGAAATAATGGATTCGATGGTGAAATTCAAGAACAACATATTTATGTAAATGGAAAAGAATATAGATCACTTGATGATATTAAACAAATAACAGATAAGACACTAAACATTAAGATTGTTGTAAAAGATTTTGCAAGAAATACAACCGTAAAAGAATTCATTTTAAACAAAGATACGGGAGAGGTAAGCGAATTAAAACCTCATAGGGTAACCGTGACCATTCAAAATGGAAAAGAAATGAGTTCAACGATAGTGTCGGAAGAAGATTTTATGTTACCTGTCTATAAGGGTGAATTAGAAAAAGGATACCAATTTGATGGTTGGGAAATTTCTGGTTTCGAAGGGAAAAAAGACGCTGGCTATGTTATTAATGTATCAAAAGATACCTTTATAAAACCTGTATTCAAGAAAATAGAGGAGAAAAAGGAGGAGGAAAATAAACCTACTTTTGATGTATCGAAAAAGAAAGAAAAAACACAATCTGATTCAACTAATGATGTCAACAGTATTGTTTCTGATGAAAATGATAAAAACTTTGAAATTAACAAGAACGTTTATCTAAATGAACAAGGGAACTTAACTAATAAAAATACCAACATCAATAGTAAATCAACTAGTAACAATCCTAATGAGTTGCCAAAAACCGGAACAGCAAGCGGAGCCCAGACACTATTAGCTGCCGGAATCATGTTTATAGTAGGAGCTTTTCTTGGATTGAAGAGAAAAAATAAAGATTAAGACAAAAGCTATAGAAAAAATGCTTTAAGTACTGAGATTAGATAGTGAGGTGATGACATAGTTTTGTGAAAATATTGATTTATAAATATATTATTTAGATTTCTATGAAAATAGGAGATTTTAAAGAGATATATGTAAAAGCCTTGTCACAGGACAGGCTTTTTCTAATGGAGATGGGTTCTGTTTAAAATCCATTTCTTTGGCTTATAAAAATATAAATACAAACGGTTGTTTATATTTTGTGGTATAATGTATTGTAATAAATACTTGTTTTGATACCAATCTAGAGATATTTTGATAGTTATTTATTCTAGAAATTTTTGCTTGGATTTTTTTTAAAAGTCATAAAAGTTCATGGATAGTAACGAATGAAGTATCGTAAGCTTGCCTGAATATCAATCAAAAAGGAGAAAATTATGAATAAGAAAGAACGGGAAAAACAATTTGAAGAGATCAATGGACCTAAGCGGTCTGAATCAAAGTCGGCTCCGAATAAAAATATAAAAATCTATATTGGCATAGCACTCTCTGTTTTAGTCACTCTCATCTTGGTAAGTATTTTCTCATATCTTCTGATTGGAAAGAAAGAGCCAAATCAAGCATCGTCTGCAGTTTCAACAACAGTGACAACAAGTCAAGCGTCTACAAGTCAAGGAAAAACGGATGAGACTGATAAGGACAAACAAGAGGAAATTCAGAAACTCAAGGATCAACTGACTGCTTTAGATACCAAAATTACGGAAGCAGAAGCACTTGTTAGCAAGCTAAAGAAAGAAACTACCGTTCCAAAACTAGATATTGAAGCAATCAAGAACAATGATTTGTCTAGTTTAGAAGGCACTTGGCGTAGTCAATCTGGCAATGAATATATCATTAAGAATTCTGGAGAAGTAGATGCGACTTGGTTTACAAATGATCAAAAGTACGAATCTGTAGTTGGATTAAAGGTATCAAAAGGTCAAGATAGTCGTAATCCTGAGACAGCTTCTATCAGTGCATGGGTAAAAGATTCTGTTGCTGGAGGATTTGTAGTAGTTGCTGTTCCAAGTGGAGTTGTTATGCAACCTGCTGATGATGGAAAGATTACGGATAAAAGCAATCATGCTGAAGAAAGACTACTTTCAGGACAAGATTATGGGTCTATGTTAATGAAACCAGAAAATGTTTATTATCGTGTGAAACCAGATACCAGTAAACTTGAGGAAGAAGAAAAGAACTTAGCTCAACTACAAGCAGACCGTGAATCAATTAAATCTTCTCTTGAGGCAAAGGAAAAGAAAAACTAGGTTGTATTCGTTCAAAAATACTGTTATAATCGGCAGAATCAAGAAGCCTAAACGGGCTTCTTTTTCTTTTATCACCACTATTCAACCACATAGACAGAGATATAGACCAGATAGACAAAAGGTCTTGTTCTTGAAAAATTCCTCTGCTATAATGATTTTTGTAAGGGACGTGAGAGGTCAGTATCAGACAACTCAAGTCAATTAAAAAGAAAATGGAGACAAAAAATGAAAAAATTATTGGGACTTGTATTTTTAGTAGCAGCAGCGCTAGTATTGTATTTCGGATCTGTTGGATGGCCAAGCTTGGATGTCAACCTTTGGTCACTGATTCCAGTTGGCTTATTCCTCTATTTCACTCTAGAAAATCTTTTGAAAAAAGACTATAAATCTAGTCTGATGTGCTTGATTATTGCCTTTATTATTGCAAATGCTATTTTTGATCTATTGCCAATTTCAAGTGGTTTGGTGATTGGTGCGGGAGTGCTAGCTTGTGTAGGCATTGGCTATCTCTTTCCAGATAAAAAAGAAGACAAATAGAAAAGTCTCGAGGTTTCTCGAGACTTTATTTTTATTTACCAGCGTAATATTTTTGAATCCCTTTTACAATGCCTGCCACCAGTTTATCTTGGTAGCGACTATCTCTGATTTGTTGGCTTTCAGTGAAATTATCCATATAACCAAGTTCAAGGAGGACGGCTGGTTTAGCTGTTTCGCGTAGTACGGCAAAACTTCTTTCTAACTGACCAGCATCCTTAGCCCCTGTTTCGGCTAGGAGAGAGGAGTGGATAGCGGCAGCAAGGCGTTTGCTTTCACTAATGCGATCAGGATGGTTGTGCCAGAATTTATTAATCTTACTTGGGTAATCAGGTTCATCGCTATAGGAGTAGGTTTGAATACCGCTCGCTTTTGAATATGCGCTTCCAGTTGCATTGAAGTGGATACTGATAAAAATGTCAGAGTTGGTCTTATTAACCATACGGGAACGTTCTGTAATGAAATCTACATCAATATCACTATCACGTGAGGTGAGAACCTTGTAGCCTAGTTCTTCTAACTTGGTGCGAAGTTTACGGTAGATTTGCATATTGAGATCTTTTTCAGCTACATTGTAGTAAAAGGCGCCAGAATCTCGTCCGCCATGTCCGGGATCGAGGAAGATGGTGTTACTGTATTGGCCTTTTACAAATCCACCCTCAGTTGAAACTTCAGAAATCCATTTCCCATCTTTTTGGAAGAGATGGTCTTTTCCAGAAATCTTGTGAATTCCTGTTACATAGCGACCATTTTCATCCAAATAGTAACGCCCTTTGTCTTGACTATCATCGATCCACTCGCTTTTGGCCATATAGCCACCAGACTTGAGATAATAAGCTCCGATCCATTCACGAGCCGCATAGGTTCCATTCGCTTTTAGATAGAACCAGCTCTTGTAGGCCTTATCAAAGATCCACTCTTTTTCAGCCATGGCTCCACTAGTCTTGAGGTAGTAGCTTCCTTGCCATTTATCTGCTAGCATTCCCCCATCATGAGTAAAAGAGTACCAAGAGCCTTGGATTTTTTGCCACTTGGCTTTAATATATCTGCCTGAATCGCTAGCATAGAACCAAGTATCCTTGATTTTGACCCAGTTGTTTTCTGCCATAGCTCCACTCTTCTTAAAGAGGTAGCCCTTGAAGGTTGTCGCACTCAGCATTCCACCGTCTTTGTCAAAGTAGTACCAAGAACCGTTGATTTTCTCCCATTTATCCTGTGAGATTTTTCCAGAAGGAGCGACATAGTACCAAATTTGATCTAATTTTGTCCAGCCCTTTTCCGCCATAGCTCCGCTTTTTGTGAGCAGATAGCCGTCAACGGCAGTGTTGCTGAGCATAATTCCAGTTTGGTCAAAATAGTACCAAGAGCCGTTAATTTTTTTCCAGGTGTTCTGAGCAAGTCGTCCAGAGGAATCAGCATAGTACCATTGATTGTCCAAATGGGTCCAGCTATTTTCTGTCATGACTCCATCTTGGTCAAAGGCATAACCTTTGTAGACAGTAGAATGAAGACGATTACCATCTTGATCGAAGTAGTACCATTTGCCTTGGATTTGTTTCCAGTTCAAAGCAGGCTTATCATCTTGGTAAAAGCGCCAGTGGCGATTTTCTTGGTACCATCCTTCTTTTTTGGGCTTGTCTTCTTGCACATCTACTTTTGGAAGAACTTCTGATTTAGAGTTTTCCTCAACACTTGATTCTTTCTTTTCTTCTTTGACAGCAGATGTGGATTGAGTTGTGTTTTCTTCTCCTAAGACGGATGCGGGTGCTAATCCTGCGATTGAAAGGATTAAAGCACTGGTCAGTAGTATCTTTTTCACTTTCTATTTCCTAACTTTTTCTTTTTCTCTTTTTCCTATTATTTATCGAATTGAACTTCTTCTAGTAAGTATTCGATAAAGCGTTCGCCCATCTTAGACAGGCTGGTTTTTTCATGCTGGATATAGACTAGTTCAATCGGGTCGTCAATGTCCAGTGGAATGGAAACGATATTGTCTCCGTTGAGGTTGCTGTTCAAAATCCCTGTTGCAATGGTGTAACCATCCAAACCAATCAAAAGATTAAAGAGGGTGGCACGGTCACTGACTACGATGGATTTCTTGTGGTGCTCTTGTGAAAGAATCTCCTCTGAAAAGTAGAAGGAGTTGTGCGTCCCCTGGTCATAACTCAGATAAGGGAAGTCTTCCAAATCAGCCAGTTTGACCTTGTCTTTTTTAGCTAGAGGGTTGGTCTTGCTGACAAAGATATGGGGTTGAGCGGTAAAGAGGTGGTGGGCCAAGAGGTGGTTGTCGTCTAGCATTTTCGTTAAAACATCGCGGTTGTAGCTATTCAAAAAGAGGACACCGACCTCACTACGGAAGTTCTTGACGTCATCGATAATCTCCCAAGTCCGAGTTTCACGAAGGAAGAGCTCGTATTTTTCCATATCACTTTTCTTGAGCAGAGAGACAAAGGCATTAACTACAAAAGCATAGTGCTGAGAGGAAACGCTGAAAAGTTCGCGGTGGGCGACAGGATTTTTATAGCGTTCCTCCAGAAGCTGAGTTTGCTCGACAACTTGACGGGCATAGGAGAGAAACTCCATCCCATCACGAGTCAAGGTAATGCCCTTGGGATTGCGGATAAAGATTTCAATGCCCATTTCATTTTCCAAGTCTCGAACAGCATTAGAGAGACTGGGTTGAGTGATAAAGAGTTGCTTGGCTGCCTCATTCATAGAGCCAGTTTCGACGATTTTGATAATATAGTGTAGTTGTTGAATTCTCATGTTTTTATTGTACCATACTTGCGGAAGAATGGGCAATGAAGACGAAGAAAATAGGGGGAAAGAGCCGGTCCAGTATTGAAAAAAACTCCAAAATCTGTTAGAATGGAAGCTATGAAAACATTCTATGATGTGCAGCAATTTCTCAAACAATTTGGCATTATTGTTTACATGGGGAAGCGTTTGTATGATATTGAACTGATGAAGCTCGAACTCTCTCGGATCTATGATGCAGGTCTGATGGACAAGCTAGACTATCTAGAGGCGGAAGCTGTTCTTCGTAGAGAGCACAAGATAGAATTAGACTACATAGAGAAAAATGGAGATAAGAACTTATGACAATTTGGTTTTTGTGGGGAATTGTATTGGCGATGGCGGCATGGATGGGGTATAACTACCTTCGTATTCGTCGTGCGGCTAAGATTGTGGATAATGCAGAATTTGAAGCCTTGATTCGGAAAGGGCAATTGATTGACGTCCGTGAACCAGCAGAATTTCACAGAAAACATATCCTCGGAGCTCGCAATATTCCTTCAAATCAGTTGAAGTCAAGCCTTGCAGCCCTTCGTAAGGATAAACCTGTCCTTCTCTATGAAAACCAACGCGGACAAGGAGTGACCAATGCAGCACTTTATTTGAAAAAACAAGGTTTTTCTGAGATTTATATCCTTTCTTATGGATTGGATTCTTGGAACGGGAAAGTCAAGACTAGCTAACATTCTGTTAAAAACTGTCGAATGATAGATAAAGCTAGCATTTTATGGTATCATCATTTATATTAATTTTAAGGAGATTTTGTAATATGAATTCACAACAAAAGAAAAAACCTTCACTTATTTTAGGTATCTTATCTATCGTCCTTGGTTTGCTATCGCCAATAGTGGGTCTGATTTTGGGGATCATAGGATTGGTCTTGGCTTTTTCATACCAAAAAGAATCTGGACTGGACTATAAAACAGAAAAAATTCTCAATATCGTAGGACTTGTAGTTTCTGTTCTTAACTGGATTCTAGCAATCGCAATAGTTTTTAGATAAGCAAAAAACAAAAAAGCTTTAAATATAAAGCTTTTTTGTTTTATCGACTCATCTCTAAATAGTTTTTAATGATTTCCAATTCCTCTGGATTCAAGGAACGGTATTGTCCTTCTGCTAGTTTTGGGTCTAATGTAAAGTCACCGAACTGGACTCGTTTTAGGGCAGTCACCTTGACACCAACTGATAGAAACATCTTCTTGACTTGATGAAATTTGCCCTCAGAGATAGTGATGGAGGCCCGGCTCTCTGTTGGGCTTGCGGACAGGATTTCAAGCTGAGCAGGTTTACAAGTGGTCCCATCTAAAAAGACAATCCCATCTTTGAATTTTTGGATATGGTCTGACGTGAGCGGTCCGTTTACTACCACTTGATAGGATTTATCGACATGGTACTGGGGATGAAGGAGCTGAAAGCCAAGAGGTCCATTGTTTGTTAAAAGGAGCAGTCCCGTCGTATCGCGGTCTAATCTGCCGACAGCATAGAGCTGGTCAGACTGGATGTCAGGTGGGAGTAGGTCCATGACGGTTGGGAGTTTCTTATCCTTGCTAGCTGTAACGACTCCGTTTGGCTTATGAAGCATGAGATAGTTGTGCTCGTATCCTTGAATCTGCCGTCCTTGAAAGACTAGTTTTTGCAATCCTGTATCAACATTTTGGGCGAGGGAGCGAGCTGGATAATCATCCACTAGGATTTCTTTTTTTAACAGAGCCTGTTTCATAGCCTTGCGACTGACCATTTCTTGGGCTAATAATCTATCTAAACGCATACCAGCTTATCATATCATAAGTCTCTGACTTTGAAAAGAGTTGCCTTGACTAGAAAAGCAGAGTGAAAACATTTACACTTAGCTGAACTGTGATTTTTGAATGAGACTGTGGTATAATTGTTCAGTTAGAAATAAAAATTTAAATATTAGAGGAAATCATGACAAAATTAAGAGAAGATATCCGTAACATTGCGATTATCGCCCACGTTGACCACGGTAAAACAACCCTCGTTGACGAATTATTGAAACAATCAGAAACGCTTGATGCACGTACTGAATTGGCAGAGCGCGCTATGGACTCAAACGATATCGAAAAAGAGCGTGGAATTACTATCCTTGCCAAAAATACTGCTGTAGCATACAATGGCACACGCATCAACATCATGGACACACCAGGACACGCGGACTTTGGTGGAGAAGTGGAACGTATCATGAAAATGGTTGACGGTGTTGTCTTGGTCGTGGATGCCTACGAAGGAACAATGCCACAGACTCGTTTCGTATTAAAAAAAGCCTTGGAACAAGACCTTGTCCCAATCGTGGTTGTTAACAAAATCGACAAACCATCAGCTCGTCCAGCAGAAGTAGTAGACGAAGTATTGGAGCTCTTCATTGAGCTTGGTGCAGACGATGACCAGCTTGATTTCCCAGTGGTGTATGCTTCAGCTATCAACGGGACTTCTTCATTGTCAGATGATCCAGCTGATCAAGAAAAAACAATGGCACCAATCTTTGATACCATTATCGACCATATCCCTGCTCCAGTGGACAACTCAGATGAACCTTTGCAGTTCCAAGTCTCACTTTTGGACTACAATGACTTCGTAGGTCGTATCGGTATCGGTCGTGTCTTCCGTGGTAGTGTGAAAGTTGGGGACCAAGTTACCCTTTCTAAACTAGATGGTACAACGAAGAACTTCCGTGTTACAAAACTCTTCGGTTTCTTTGGCTTGGAACGTCGTGAAATCCAAGAAGCTAAAGCAGGTGACTTGATTGCCGTATCAGGTATGGAAGATATCTTTGTTGGTGAGACGATTACACCGACAGATGCAGTTGAGCCTCTTCCAATCCTTCACATCGATGAGCCAACGCTTCAAATGACCTTCTTGGTAAACAACTCACCATTTGCTGGTAAAGAAGGTAAATGGGTGACTTCTCGTAAGGTAGAAGAACGCTTGCAAGCAGAATTACAAACAGACGTTTCCCTTCGTGTTGATCCAACGGATTCACCAGATAAATGGACTGTTTCAGGACGTGGAGAATTGCACTTGTCAATCCTTATCGAAACCATGCGCCGTGAGGGTTATGAACTTCAAGTATCTCGTCCAGAGGTTATCGTAAAAGAAATCGACGGTGTTAAATGTGAGCCATTTGAACGTGTGCAAATCGATACTCCAGAAGAATACCAAGGTTCTGTTATCCAAAGCCTTTCTGAACGTAAGGGTGAAATGTTGGATATGATTTCAACTGGTAATGGTCAAACTCGTTTGGTCTTCCTTGTTCCAGCGCGTGGTTTGATTGGATACTCAACTGAGTTCTTGTCAATGACTCGTGGTTACGGTATCATGAACCATACCTTTGACCAATACTTGCCATTGATTCCAGGAGAAATTGGTGGACGTCACCGTGGTGCTCTTGTTTCTATTGATGCTGGTAAGGCTACAACTTACTCAATCATGTCTATCGAAGAACGTGGTACAATCTTTGTCAACCCAGGTACTGAGGTTTACGAAGGAATGATCATCGGTGAAAACTCTCGTGAAAACGACTTGACTGTTAATATCACCAAGGCCAAACAAATGACCAACGTTCGTTCAGCTACTAAGGACCAAACAGCGGTTATCAAGACACCTCGTATCTTGACCCTTGAAGAGTCTCTTGAGTTCTTGAATGACGATGAGTACATGGAAGTAACGCCTGAGTCTATCCGTTTGCGTAAGCAAATCCTTAACAAGGCAGAGCGTGAGAAAGCCAACAAAAAGAAAAAATCAGCTGAGTAACAGCTAGAAAGAGATAAAGATGGTCTATTTAATCATAGGGATACTCTTATTACTACTCTATGTATTTGCGACACCCCAAAGTATCAAAGGAACAGTCAACATCGTTATCTTGGTCTTTGTATTTGTTGCACTTTTGATTTTGCTGATGTTGTCCATCTTGCAAATCTTCCAATTACCGACAGAATTCTTTGTCACAATAGCCATGCTTGCCCTAGCCTACTTTAGCTTGAGGGACATTACGCTCATGTCTGTAAAAAAGAGCAAAAGAAGATAAATAGAAAGAGAGCTATGGCTCTCTTTTTCGATGTCAGAATGAGGACTAGAGCATTTTCGTTTAGTATTATTTCCATAAAAATGGTAAAATAGTAGGAGTAGAAATGGAGTTTGAGACATGAAAGTAATCGATCAATTTAAAAATAAGAAAGTTCTTGTTTTAGGTTTGGCTAAGTCTGGTGAGTCTGCGGCCCGTTTGCTAGACAAGCTAGGAGCTATTGTGACAGTAAATGACGGCAAGCCTTTTGAGGAAAATCCTGCTGCTCAAAGCTTGCTAGAAGAGGGAATCAAGGTTGTCACTGGTGGGCATCCTTTGGAGCTCTTGGATGAAGATTTTGCTCTGATGGTGAAAAATCCAGGTATCCCGTATAGCAATCCCATGATTGAAAAGGCATTGGCAAAGGGGATTCCAGTCTTGACTGAGGTGGAATTGGCTTATTTGATTTCAGAAGCGCCAATTATCGGTATCACTGGTTCAAATGGGAAAACCACTACAACGACGATGATTGGGGAAGTTTTGACTGCTGCTGGTCAACGCGGTCTCTTGTCAGGGAACATCGGCTATCCTGCTAGTCAAGTGGCTCAAACTGCAACAGCCAAGGACACGCTCGTCATGGAACTTTCTTCTTTCCAACTGATGGGTGTTCAAGAATTCCATCCTGAGATTGCGGTTATTACCAACCTCATGCCAACTCATATCGACTATCATGGTTCTTTTGAGGAGTATGTGGCAGCTAAGTGGAATATCCAGAACAAGATGACAGCAGCTGATTTCCTTGTCTTGAACTTTAACCAAGACTTGGCAAAAGAATTGGCTACCAAAACACAAGCTACTGTTGTACCATTTTCAACACAGGAAAAGGTTGATGGAGCTTATTTGGAAGATGGTCAACTCTACTTCCGTGGAGAAGTGGTCATGGCAGCTGATGAAATCGGAGTTCCAGGTAGCCACAATGTAGAAAATGCCCTTGCGACTATTGCTGTAGCCAAGCTTCGTGGTGTAGACAACCAAACCATCAAGGAAACTCTTTCAGCCTTTGGTGGTGTCAAACACCGTCTCCAATTTGTGGATGAAATTCAGGGTGTCAAATTCTATAACGATAGCAAATCAACCAATATCTTAGCGACTCAAAAAGCCTTGTCAGGATTTGACAACAGTAAGGTTATCTTAATTGCAGGTGGTTTGGACCGTGGAAATGAGTTTGACGAATTGGTGCCAGATATCACAGGCCTCAAACAGATGGTTATCCTCGGTCAATCTGCAGAACGTGTCAAACGGGCAGCGGATAAGGCTGGTGTGGCTTATGTAGATGCGACAGATATTGCTGATGCGACCCGCAAGGCTTATGAGCTCGCGACTCAAGGAGATGTTGTTCTCCTCAGTCCTGCCAATGCTAGCTGGGATATGTATGCTAACTTTGAAGCACGTGGCGACCTCTTTATCGACACAGTTGCGGAGTTAAAGGAATAATATGAAAAAAATTGTCTTTACAGGTGGGGGGACGGTTGGACACGTCACCCTCAACCTTTTGTTAATGCCCAAGTTCATAGAAGATGGCTGGGAAGTCCACTATATCGGGGACAAGCGTGGGATCGAACACCAAGAAATCCTCAAGTCAGGTCTGGATGTGACCTTCCATTCCATAGCGACAGGGAAATTGCGTCGTTACTTCTCCTGGCAAAACATGCTAGATGTCTTTAAAGTTGCCTGGGGTATCGTCCAATCTCTCTTTATCTTGTTACGACTGCGTCCACAGGCTCTTTTTTCAAAGGGGGGCTTTGTCTCTGTACCGCCTGTTATCGCAGCGCGTGTGTCAGGAGTACCTGTCTTTATCCACGAATCGGACCTATCCATGGGCTTGGCCAATAAAATCGCCTATAAATTCGCAACCAAAATGTACTCTACTTTTGAGCAGCCTGCTAGCCTTGTTAAGGTAGAGCACGTGGGAGCAGTGACCAAGGTAACAGGTCAAGAGACGCCAGAACCAGACGAGTTGGTGGATATCCAAACTCACTTTAATCCTAAATTGCCAACGGTATTGTTTGTCGGTGGTTCTGCAGGAGCTCGTGTATTTAACCAATTGGTGACAGACCATAAAAAAGAGTTGACAGAGCGCTACAATATTATCAATTTAACTGGAGATTCTAGCCTCAATGAGTTGAGTCAAAATCTCTTTCGTGTTGATTATGTGACGGATCTCTATCAACCCTTGATGAAGATGGCAGATGTGGTGGTAACGCGTGGCGGTGCTAATACGATTTTTGAGCTCTTGGCCATGGCGAAACTCCATCTCATCGTACCATTGGGTCGTGAAGCAAGTCGAGGAGATCAGATTGAAAATGCCGCCTACTTTGTAAAGAAAGGCTATGCAGAAGAACTTCAAGAAAGTGACTTGACCTTGGAAAGCTTGGAGGAGAAACTCAGTCACTTGCTTAGTCACAAGGATCAATACCAAGCTAGCATGAAGGCTTCGACTGAATTGAAATCTCTTGCAGATTTTTACGATCTACTAAGAAAAGACCTAGCATAAGGAATATCAATGTCAAAGGATAAGAAAAAAGAATCAAACCAGAAGCAAGAATTGTCTGAATGGCAGAAACGAAACCAGGAATACCTGAAGAAGAAGGCTGAGGAAGAAGCTGCCCTAGCTGAAGAGAAGGAAAAGGAAAAACAAGCTCGTAAGGAAGCCAACTCGAAACTATTGGAGGAATCCAAGAAATCATCGAGTGAATCAGGTGAGGAAGCCTCAAGTCCAAGCAAGGAACCATCCGAAAAAGAAGAAAAATCTCAAAAGGATGACCGGAAAGTCAAAGAGGAAAAAGAGAAGAAGAAAAAAGAAAAACCCAAAAAACCAGAGAAACCAGCCAAACCTAAAATTGCGCCTGTTCATATTTGGCGAGCTGTGAGTATCTTGGTACCGAGTGTCCTGGTCCTCCTTCTTTCAGTCTATCTATTGACTCCACTTTCGACCATCAAAAATATCGAGGTTAAGGGAAATAGTAACACGCAGGCGGATGACATCAAACAGGCTTCTGGAATTCAAGATAGCGACTATACCTTAGCCCTATTGTTGGATAAGGAAACATACGCTGAGCGAATCAAGTCCAATCATTGGATAGAATCAGCGAAGATTAACTATCAATTTCCGACTAACTTTACGATTGAGGTTAAGGAATTTGATATTGTCGCTTATTATGTGTCTGGTGAAGAACATTATCCTATTCTTTCTAGCGGTACAGTAGAGTCAACTCCTATTGATCGCTTAAACTTGCCTGAGACTTATCTGACAGTTACCTTTAACGATGAGCAGCAGGTGAAAGAGCTGATCACAGGATTATCTACTATCAGTGAGGATATCAAGAGTCAAATCCAGAAAATCGAATTAGCGCCAAGCAAGGCAACAGCAGATCTTTTAAAAATTACCATGCTGGATACTGATGAGATTTTGGTTCCCCTATCAGAATTGAGCAAGAAATTGCCTTATTACAGCAAAATTAAGCCACAATTGTCAGAACCGAGTGTAGTCGATATGGAAGCTGGAGTATACAGCTATACGATAGCGGATAAGCTGATAGAAGAAGCAGAAGAAAAAGCCAAGCAAGAGGCCAAGGAAGCCGAGAAGAAAAAACAGGAAGAAGAAAAGAAAAAACAAGAAGAACAGGGAAATCAAAGCCAAACGAGCCAGCAATCACAGAGTCGCTAGACTAACTTTTCCTCTTGATTTTGAATGGTATAAAAGTCCAGTTTCGAGTTTTTGCTTGACAAGTCCTAGTATAAATAATAGAATAGAAAAAAACCTTTAAAGCAGTCCAGAGAGGCAGCTAAGGTTAGACGGTGAAAGGGTGGACTCTACCCATTTTTCGTGGAACCTTGCTGTTGGCAGGTTCCTTTTTTCGTGGTTTGTTTTTGACCATACTCTCTTGCTCTTAAAGGTAAAAGGAGAAAGGTATGCGTGAACATCGTCCAGTTATTGCTCTTGATTTTCCTAGTTTTGAGGCGGTCAAGGAATTTTTATCTCTTTTCCCAGCAGAAGAAAGTCTTTATCTAAAAGTAGGGATGGAGCTTTATTATGCGGAAGGTCCTGAAGTTGTCCGTTATTTGAAGTCACTGGGGCATAGTGTCTTTTTGGACCTCAAGCTACATGACATTCCAAATACAGTAAAATCTGCCATGAAGGTCTTATCTCAGCTTGGTGTAGACATGACCAACGTTCATGCTGCAGGTGGTGTGGAGATGATGAAGGCTGCGCGTGAAGGTCTTGGAAAAGAAGCAAAATTGATTGCTGTCACTCAATTGACTTCAACTTCTGAAGAACAAATGAGAGACTTTCAAAATATCCAAACCAGCCTGCAAGAGTCTGTGATTCACTATGCCAAGAAGACAGCTGAAGCGGGCTTGGACGGTGTGGTTTGTTCAGCTCAGGAAGTGCAACTCATCAAGCAGTCCACCAATCCAGATTTTATCTGTCTGACACCGGGAATTCGTCCGGCGGGAACTGCCGTAGGAGACCAAAAACGTGTCATGACGCCAGCGGATGCTTATCAAATCGGTAGTGACTATATCGTAGTAGGACGTCCTATTACCCAAGCTGAGGATCCTGTTGTAGCTTATCATGCTATCAAGAATGAATGGAACCAAGACTGAAATTAAAGAAATAGATTATAAAAACAAAGGAGAATACTATGACACTTGCTAAAGATATCGCTAGCCACCTCTTGAAAATCCAAGCCGTTTACCTCAAACCAGAGGAACCTTTCACTTGGGCATCTGGTATCAAATCGCCGATTTATACTGACAACCGTGTGACGTTAGCCTATCCAGAGACTCGTAGCTTGATTGAAAATGGTTTTGTGGAAGCTATTAAAGCTGAATTTCCAGAAGTAGAAGTGATTGCAGGAACTGCGACAGCAGGAATTCCACACGGAGCTATTATCGCTGACAAGATGAACTTGCCTTTTGCCTACATCCGCAGCAAACCAAAAGACCACGGAGCTGGTAACCAAATCGAAGGTCGCGTAGCACAAGGTCAAAAGATGGTTGTTGTTGAAGACCTCATTTCAACGGGTGGGTCTGTTCTTGAAGCCGTAGCAGCAGCTAAACGCGAAGGAGCTGATGTACTTGGTGTCGTAGCGATTTTCAGTTATCAATTGCCAAAAGCTGATAAGAATTTTGCGGATGCTGGTGTCAAACTTGTGACGCTTTCTAACTACAGTGAACTGATCCACCTAGCCCAAGAAGAAGGTTACATCACGCCAGAAGGACTCGACCTCCTAAAACGCTTTAAAGAAGACCAAGAAAATTGGCAAAATGCCTAAAACATAGAAAATCAGGTAGTCACTAGAATTACCTGATTTTTTGCATATAGGCAATAAAACTATGATTCCTAAAGGTAAAGATGAATATAGGATAATGGTAGAATGAGAGACCTTCTTTTTGGGCGGCATACTCAGATAATCAGTTTGAAATTTCCAGACAAAATTTTTGAAAGGATTCTGAAAAAGAGGTAAGATAGTTTATGTAAGACAAAGTAAACGCTTACTTAATAAGGAGGACACTTTATGTCATATAAAACAAGCAATGCAGAAGGACCTGTAGATTTTATTAACACTTATGATTTGGAGCCAATGGCGCAACAAGTCATTCCTAAAGCTGCCTTTGGTTATATCGCTAGTGGAGCAGAGGATACTTTCACATTACGTGAGAATATCCGCGCCTTTAACCACAAGCTCATCGTTCCTCATACGCTTTGTGATGTTGAAAATCCAAGTACAGAGATTGAATTTGCTGGTGAAAAATTATCTTCACCAATTATTATGGCGCCTGTTGCGGCTCATAAGTTGGCAAATGAACAGGGTGAAGTGGCGACTGCGCGTGGTGTACATGAGTTCGGTTCCCTCTATACAACTAGCTCTTACTCTACTGTAGACCTTCCAGAAATTACAGAAGCTCTTCAAGGGACACCTCACTGGTTCCGATTTTACTTTAGTAAGGATGACGGTATCAACCGCCATATCATGGACCGTGTGAAGGCTGAAGGCTACAAAGCGATTGTCTTGACGGCAGATGCAACTGTAGGGGGCAATCGTGAGGTGGACAAGCGCAATGGTTTTGTCTTTCCCGTTGGCATGCCAATTGTTGAAGAATACCTACCAGAAGGTGCCGGTAAATCAATGGACTTTGTTTACAAGTCAGCTAAACAACGCTTGTCTCCACGTGATGTAGAATTTATCGCTACATACTCAGGTCTTCCTGTCTATGTGAAAGGGCCGCAGTGTCGTGAGGACGTTGAACGTTCGCTTGCTGCAGGAGCTTCTGGTATCTGGGTAACCAACCACGGTGGTCGCCAAATCGACGGTGGACCAGCTGCCTTTGACTCACTTCAAGAAGTTGCTGAAGCAGTTGATAAACGTGTGCCAATTGTCTTTGACTCTGGTGTTCGTCGCGGTCAACACGTCTTTAAAGCCTTGGCTTCAGGAGCAGACTTGGTAGCTATTGGTCGCCCTGTCATCTATGGTTTGGCTCTCGGTGGTAGTGTCGGTGTGCGTCAAGTCTTTGAACACTTGAATGCAGAATTGAAGACAGTCATGCAGTTATCTGGAACTCAGACTATTGAGGATGTCAAACACTTCAAACTCCGTCATAACCCATACAACCCAACCTTCCCAGTCGACCCTCGTGACTTAAAATTGTATTGATAAAGAAGACAGCCTCCACCTGATGTGGAGGTTTTTCTTCGTGTATAGAAAGATTAAATCGTTATTAGAAACTATATAAATATATTTTCCAGTCAAATATCTTGCTAGGGGTTTCATTTTTTGCTATACTGGTCCAGTAATAAAATAATAAAGACATTTGGGGTGCTTTAGGCTGAGATGATACCCATTGAACCTGATACAGTTAATACTGGCGAAGGGAAATGTGAAAAGGTTTTTTTCGTATGTCGAAAAGAACTGTCTAATCTTGTAAGGTAAACTCTAATTCTCGTTTGTAATTGGAGTTTTTTTGTTTATCAAAAGAGGATAGGCTTGACGGAAAGCCTTTCGGTAGCTTACCTTAAATGCCCCACTTTTCTTTAAGAAGGAGTTTTTATGTTGAAAAAATGGCAGTTAAAAGATGTGATCTTACTTGCTTTCTTGTCTATCTTTTTTGGTGGCGTTTTTGTGGGTTCCGGCTATCTGTTTGATATCCTCACCCTGATTTTAGCCCCTCTTGGTTTACAGGCCTTTGCCAATGAAATCCTCTTTGGTCTCTGGTGTATGGCTGCGCCTATTGCTGCTATCTTTGTTCCAAGAGTGGGAAGCGCAACGATTGGAGAAGTGCTAGCTGCGCTTGCTGAAGTCCTTTATGGTAGCCAATTCGGTCTAGGTGCTCTGTTGTCCGGTTTGGTTCAAGGTTTGGGAAGTGAATTTGGTTTTATCGTAACCAAGAATCGTTATGAAAGTTGGCTCTCTCTAACTGCAAATAGTATTGGGATTACCCTTTTTAGCTTTGTCTATGAATACATTAAATTAGGTTACTATGCCTTCTCCCTTCCTTTTGTCCTTTCCTTGCTGGTGGTGCGTTTTATTTCCGTCTTTTTCTTCTGTACCATTTTGGTTCGTGCCATTGTCAAACTCTATCATCAGTTTGCAGCTGGAGGAAAGGCATAGATGGGCCTGGTATTACGGGAGATTCAGTCCCCAATCTTCTCAGAGCCGATTGATTTTACTTTTCATGCGCAAGCCTTTACCTTGTTAGTTGGGAGCAGTGGTTCAGGAAAATCCAGCCTCTTTCAAATGATTGCCCAAGTCAGTTCTCTTCCCTATAGCGGTCAAGTCTTGATAGATGGGAGCGAGGTCAGTCAGCTTTCTATCGTCGAACGTGTTCAGACGGTTGGCATTCTCTTTCAAAATCCCAATCATCAATTTACCATTGAGAACTTGTTTGAGGAGCTGATTTTCACCTTGGAGAATATCGGTCATCCTGTTCAAGAGATTGATTCTAAAATAGCTGAGGTGGTCCGGCAATGTCGTTGCGAGCCGATCTTGCACCGTCCCATTCATCACTTGTCAGGTGGGGAAAAACAAAAGGCTGCGCTAGCTGTTCTCTTTGCCATGAATCCTAGGGTCTATCTCTTGGATGAGCCCTTCGCTTCCATTGACCGAAAGAGTAGGCTGGAGATATTGGAGATTCTAAAAGAGTTGTCCTCTAATGGGAAGACAGTCATCCTGTGCGATCATGATTTAACGGACTATGGAGCCTACATTGACCATATGGTGGAGCTGAGAGACGGGCAACTAAGGGAAATAAATAAAATCCCAACCTCTGAGATGATACAGGTTTCTTCAAAGGAAGTTCCCTCTAGTCCAGAACTATTCCATATGGACCGTGTGACTTGTGAGCTGGGTAATCGCCCCCTCTTTTCGATTGCGGATTTCACATTTTACCAAGGGATTTCCTGTATCTTGGGTGATAATGGTGTCGGGAAATCAACTCTCTTTCGCTCTATTCTTCAATTTCAAAAGTATAAGGGGTTCATTACTTGGAAGGGTTCGGTCCTGAAAAAGAAAAAGAGCCTGTATCGTGAACTGACGGGTGTTGTTCAGGAAGCTGAGAAGCAGTTTATCCGAGTCAGTCTGCGAGAGGAACTGCAATTAGATAGTCCAGAATCTGAAAGAAATCAGCGGATTCTCCAAGCATTACAATTTTTTAATTTGGAGCAGGCACTCGATAAGAGTCCCTATCAATTAAGTGGTGGCCAGCAAAAGATTCTTCAGCTATTGACCATCTTGACCAGCAAGGCTTCTGTGATCTTGCTAGATGAGCCATTTGCTGGTTTGGATGATAGAGCCTGCCATTATTTTTGTCAGTGGATGTTGGAGGATAGAAATCAAGGAAGAAGTTTTTTGATCATTAGCCATCGTTTAGATCCCTTGATTTCTGTGGTTGATTATTGGATTGAGATGACTAGTGAGGGTCTCAGCCATCTTCAAGAAGTGACTATCAGCAAACCTCTCCCATCTCTGAAAAATGATACTCTAGGGGAGGTGAGGTAGTATGATCAGAGTAGCAACCAAGACACCGGTTATCAGTCTTTTCTTTCTAATTTTATCCTTGGAAACATCTTTCATTCCTTCGATTGCTCTTAATCTTTCGGTAGTTGTATTTTGCATACTCTTTTTACTCTATTACCGTCGATTTAAAATATTGGCTTGGATGATTTTGCTCGCCATTTTACCTTCTTTCGCCAACTACTGGGCAGTTCAGTTACATGGGGATGCTTCGCAGGCAGTGATGCTTGGAACGAGAGCCTTTGTGACAGTTTGTATCGGTCTTGTCTTTGTTTCCTCTATTTCCCTAAAAGAGCTTCTCTTGTACTTGGGTCAAAAGGGGGTATCACGTTCTTGGGCTTATGCCTTGATTGTGGTATTCAATTCCTTTCCCCTCATTCAGCAGGAAATCAAGTCACTCAAGGAAGCTTGTTTATTGCGCGGTCAAGAACTGCATGTTTGGTCTCCCTTGATTTACAGTAAGGTTCTGATGACGGTCTTTAGATGGCGCCATCTTTACCTGAGAGCTCTATCTGCGCACGGATATGACGAACATGCACAGGTGGAGAATAGCTATCGGACTTTTTATATTTCTCAGAGGACAAAATTGATCTACCTACTTTTCTTTTTATTGCTTCAAACCAGTTTATTTCTATAAAGGAGTTATTATGGAATTTACAGATATTGCTATGGAATTATCCAAGGAAGCTTGGCAGGCTTCCTTTCATCACCCATTTGTATTACAGTTACAAGAAGGAACGTTAGAACCTTCTATTTTCCGCTATTACCTAATTCAGGATGCTTATTATCTGAAGTCTTTTTCAGAAGCCTATCACCTCTTGGCTGATAAGACTCCAAACGAAAAGATGAAAAGACTCTTGAAACAAAATGCCCAGAGTCTAGTGGATGGTGAGTTGTTTATCCGCCAACAATTTTTCAAGGAATTAGGAATCAGTGCCCAGGAAATGGATGAGCGACCGATTGCTCCAACCTGTTATCATTACATTTCTCACATTTATCGTCAATTTGAAGAAGCAAATCTAGCCATTGCTTTTGCTAGTTTGCTCCCCTGTCCTTGGTTATACCATGATTTGGGCAAGGCACTTAATCGCAAACCATCCCCGAATCCTCTTTACCAACAGTGGATTGAAACCTATATCACCGATGAATTAGAACAGCAGATTAAAGAGGAAGAAGAGCTGGTCAATCAACTCTATCGAGAAAGCAACGAGACGGACAAACAAAAAATGCTAGAGGCCTTCCACCGCAGTGTCCACATGGAAGCCAAGTTTTGGGAGATGGCCTACCAACATCAAACATGGACGAGTGATTTGCAGTCCTTAGAAAAAGAGAAGAAATAGAAAATGAGAAACCACCAACTTCAAGTTCACAAATTAACCATTTTATCCATGATGATTGCCCTTGACGTAGTTCTTACACCCATTTTTCGAATTGAAGGAATGGCACCAATGTCTAGTGTAGTCAACATTCTTGCAGGAATCTTGATGGGGCCTGTCTATGCCTTGGTCATGGCTACAGTGACAGCCTTTATCCGTATGTCAACTCAGGGCATTCCCCCTTTGGCCCTAACAGGAGCTACTTTTGGAGCACTCCTTGCAGGTCTCTTTTATAAGTATGGTCGGAAATTTTACTTTTCTGCCCTAGGAGAAATCTTGGGAACAGGGGTTATCGGTTCCATTGTTTCCTATCCTGTTATGGTTCTCTTTACAGGATCGGCTGCTAAGCTTAGTTGGTTTATCTACACCCCTCGATTTTTCGGAGCAACCTTGATTGGTACAGCCATAGCTTTCCTCGCCTTTCGATTTTTAATCAAGCAGGAATTCTTTAAAAAAGTGCAGGGATATTTCTTTGGAGAAAGGATAGAATGATGCAGAAATTGACAAATCCTTTCCCTCTAGCAACCAGTTCCTTGATTCACTGCATCACCAATGAGATTTCCTGTGAGATGATGGCCAATGGCATTTTGGCTCTGGGATGCAAACCTGTTATGGCAGATGATCCTCGTGAGGTTCTTGCTTTTACTAAGCAAAGTCAAGCTCTCTTCATCAATTTGGGGCATTTGTCTGTTGAGAAGGAAAAAGCAATTCGTATGGCAGCTTCTGATGCAAACCAAGCTTCTCTCCCAATGGTGGTAGATGCGGTTGGTGTAGCAGCTTCAACCATTCGTAAGAGCTTAGTTAAAGACCTTTTAGACTATAGACCTACGGTCCTTAAAGGAAATATGTCAGAAATTCGAAGTCTTGTTGGCTTAAAGCACCACGGCGTTGGGGTCGATGCGAGTGCTAAAGATCAAGAAACTGAGGATTTACTTCAAGTCTTGAAAGACTGGTGTCAGCTTTATCCTGGTATGTCATTCTTAGTCACAGGCCCCAAGGACCTCATCGTTTCGAAGAATCAGGTCGCTGTACTGGAAAATGGCTGTGCAGAATTGGACTGGATAACAGGTACAGGAGACTTGGTTGGAGCCTTGACAGCCGTTTTTCTCAGCCAAGGAAAGACTGCATTTGAAGCTTCTTGCCTAGCAGTTTCTTATCTCAATATCTCTGCTGAGAGAATATTTGTTCAAGGAATGGGATTGGAAGATTTTCGTTACCAAGTTCTAAATCGACTCTCTCTCCTAAAAAGAGACGAAAATTGGCTAGAAGCCATCAAAGGAGACTTTTATGAATAGAGAAGCACTTAGACTGTATCTAGTAACCAATCGCTACCAAGATTCCTTGGAAAACTTTCTTGAAAAAGTCGAGACGGCCTGCCGTTCGGGTGTTACCATCATCCAACTACGAGAAAAAGATCTCACGACCAATCAATACTATCAACTGGCCAAACAAGTCAAGGAAATAACCGATGCCTATCAGGTACCCTTGATTATCGATGATCGTTTGGATGTTTGTCTTGCAGTCGATGCTGCTGGTCTGCATATCGGAGACGATGAACTACCAGTTTCGGTTGCTCGACAAGTCTTGGGCCCTGACAAAATACTTGGTGTCACAGCTAAAACTGTAAAAAGAGCCCTCGAGGCAGAAGAAGGAGGGGCGAATTACTTGGGGACAGGAGCCATTTTCCCGACTACGACCAAGGAAAATGCGCCTATCACCCTGATTTCAACCTTGAAAACAATTTGCCAAAGGGTCGCTATTCCAGTAGTTGCTATTGGAGGCTTAACTTCTGAGAATATCGACCAACTTATTGGCACGGGTATAGCTGGTGTAGCTGTAGTACGTGATTTGATGCAGGCAGAAGATATAGAGGCAAAAACGCAAGCCTTTTTGACAAAGTTGGATGACATTATTTCTTAATCAAAAACTCTCTAATTCCCTTAAAGTGGGAACTAGAGAGTTTTTTTAATCTTTAAAACTTGTATGGTTGACTGGACCAGAACCATGACCGAGTTGAGGGGCGTCTTGAATGGCTTTTGTGATAAAGGCTTTGGCCTTATCAACTGCTTGATAGAGGTTTTTCCCCTTGGCTAGTTCAGCAGTAATCACTGCAGCAAAGGTACATCCAGTACCATGTGTATGACAGGTTTGAATTCGTGGACTTTCCCAGACAAATTGGTCCTCCTTGGTAAAGAGGAAATCCTTGGCACCGCCTTCGAGATGGCCACCTTTGATTACCACAGACTGAGGACCAAATTCTTTTAAAATCAGGCGACCAGCACGCTGCATGTCTTCGGGATCATGGATTGAAAAACCAACAATCTCTTCTGCCTCAGGAAGATTGGGTGTGATAATGGTTGCAAGGGGAAGCAGGTTTGTTTTTAGGTAGTCTCTGGCACTAGTATCAATCAGGGTGTCTCCGCTTGTTGCGACCATAACAGGGTCAAGAACGTAGGGACAATCCAGCTTTTTAAGATAGGGCTGGATGATTTCCATAATTTCAGTAGTTGCCAACATCCCTGTTTTTACAGCCTGAGGTGGAATATCAGAAAAGACACTGTCCAATTGGGCTTTCAACATTTGAGGAGAAACGTGCTCGATCAATTGAACGCCTCTGGTATTTTGAGCGACAAGACTTGTCACAACAGCCATTCCATAGACATCTCTAGCTTGGAATGACTTTAAATCAGCCATAATGCCAGCACCACCACTAGGGTCAGTTCCTGCAATGGTCAAAGCAACGGGTAAATAAGTCATCTAAAACCTCCCAACCAACTGAAGTTTGTATTCTTAAGAACAAGCTGGTCTGTTTTAGAAAGGTAATAGAAGACTGCTAGTCCCCATTATCATTTCCACTTCCATCAGCTAGCATTAGCTAGATTGAGTCAAAGGGATCTAACAGTTGTTAATCTCAGCTTTACGCACCCCTAGTGGTTGTTTTCTTTTTTCTTTAGTATAGCATATTTTTATAGTTTATATAGTAAGATTTGGCTGGAAATCTCTCATCAAATGATTAAAATTCTATTTTTCGAAAAAATAATAAAAATTATAGTTGACAAATGTAGATTTTAAGAGTATACTGATAATTGTAATTGACAAATGTAGATTTAGGAGGTGTGATTATGCAGATTTCAGATGCAGAATGGCAGGTTATGAAGATTATTTGGATGCAGGGGGAGCAGACCAGTTCAGATTTGATCAGGGTTCTGGCTGAGCGATTCGACTGGTCCAAGTCAACCATTCAAACTCTTTTGGCTCGTTTGGTTGAGAAAGAGTGTCTGACTCGGAAAAAAGAAGGCAAGTCCTTTGTCTATTCAGCCCTTTTAACTTTGGACCAAAGTCGGGATTTACTTGTCCAAGATATCAAGGACAAGGTTTGTTCTCGTAGGATTAAGAACTTGTTGGCTGATTTGATTGCTGAATGTGATTTTACTCAGGCTGACTTGGAAGACTTGGAAGCTGTGATTTCTGAGAAGAAATCAAGCGCTGTAACAGAAGTAAAATGTAATTGTATGTAAAGGAGACGTCATGTTGAATATTATTGTAACCATTATTTGTATTGCCCTTATCGCGTTTATCTTGTTTTGGTTTTTCAAAAAGCCTGAAAAATCTGGACAAAAGGCCCAGCAAAAAAACGGCTACCAAGAGATTCGAGTGGAGGTCATGGGGGGCTATACGCCTGAGTTGATTATCCTCAAGAAATCAGTGCCAGCCCGCATTGTCTTTGACCGTAAGGACCCTTCACCCTGTCTGGACCAAATTGTTTTTCCAGATTTTGGTGTACATGCGGACCTGCCTATGGGCGAAGAGTATGTAGTGGAAATCACGCCTGAGCAGGCTGGAGAGTATGGTTTCTCTTGTGGCATGAATATGATGCACGGTAAGATGATTGTAGAATAGGAGAATGATATGACTGAAATTATAAAAGCAAATCTTGAAAATGGTGTTCAAAAAATCCGTATCACGGCAGACAAAGGCTACCATCCAGCCCACATTCAACTGCAAAAAGGAGTTCCTGCTGAGATCACCTTTCACCGTGTGACACCTTCAAACTGTTATAAGGAAATTCTGTTTGAAGAAGAAGGGATTCTAGAACCAATCGCTCAAGATGAGGAAAAAATTATTCGCTTTACGCCTCAAGACTTGGGTGAGCACGAGTTTTCTTGTGGCATGAAGATGCAAAAGGGAACCTACACCGTTGTTGAAAAAACCAAAAAGTCTCTCAGTCTTTTACAACGTTTTTGGATTACTAGTATCTTTACTGTGCCTCTTGTGATTCTTATGATTGGGATGTCTACAGGAGGAATTAGTCACCAAGTCATGCGTTGGGGCACCTTTTTAGCCACAACCCCCATTATGCTGGTAGCTGGAGTTCCATATATCAGAAGCGCCTGGGCTAGTTTTAAAAAGCACAATTCCAACATGGATACCTTGGTTGCTCTGGGAACCCTAGTGGCCTATTTCTATAGCTTAGTTGCCCTCTTCACTGGTCTGCCCGTTTACTTTGAAAGTGCTGCATTTATCCTCTTCTTCATTCTTTTGGGAGCAGTTTTTGAGGAAAAAATGCGAAAAAATACTTCGCAGGCAGTCGAAAAATTATTAGACCTACAAGCAAAAACAGCAGAGGTTTTGCGTGATGATGTTTATGTTCAAATACCTCTAGAACAAGTCAAAGTTGGGGATCTCATTCGCGTTCGACCAGGTGAAAAAATTGCCGTTGATGGGACTGTAATAGAAGGAGAAACTAGTATTGATGAATCAATGGTAACTGGGGAAAGTATTCCAGTCGATAAATCAGTTGGAGATGCTGTCATTGGTTCAACCATCAATAATAGTGGTACGATCATTTTTAGAGCTGAAAAAGTAGGTTCTGAAACCATGTTGGCTCAGATTGTAGACTTTGTGAAGAAAGCTCAAACCAGTCGTGCTCCTATTCAAGATTTGACAGACAAGATTTCTGGAATTTTCGTACCAGCAGTTGTCATTTTAGGACTCCTTACTTTTTGGATCTGGTTTGTTTTTCTTGGTGAAAGTTTTGTAACGTCGCTTCTCTATGGTGTTGCAGTCTTGATTATTGCCTGCCCTTGTGCTCTTGGACTTGCGACACCAACAGCACTCATGGTTGGAACAGGACGAAGTGCCAAGATGGGGATTCTTCTCAAAAATGGTACAGTTCTACAGGAAATCCAAAAAGTTCAAACGGTTGTTTTTGATAAGACAGGAACCTTGACCGAAGGGAAGCCAGTAGTGACAGATGTTATCGGAGATGAAGGAGAAGTGCTAAGTTTGGCTGCTTCACTGGAAGATGTATCTCAACACCCGCTAGCTCAAGCTATTGTTAATCGTGCATCTGAACTAGGAATTAGCCTTCACCCAGTGGAAAACTTCCAAGCCTTGCATGGAAAAGGTGTGACTGGGATTATTAATGGTAAGCAAGTCTTGCTGGGGAATGCTAAGCTCTTAGCTGACCTTGCTATTCCACATGATTATCAAGAACGATTTGATTTGCTTGAGAAAGAAGCAAAAACAGTTGTCTTCCTATCCGTGGATGGTCAGTTAAAAGGCTTAATTGCCTTGCAGGATGTCCCTAAGGAAAATGCCAAAGAAGCTATTGCTAAATTGAAAAAACGTGGTCTTAGAACGGTCATGCTTACTGGAGATAATGCTGGAGTAGCCCATGCGATTGCAGAACAAATTGGTATCGAAGAAGTAATCGCAAATGTCTTGCCAGAGGAAAAGGCACATGAAATTCACAAGCTTCAAAAGAATGGGAAATTGGCCTTTGTTGGAGATGGTATCAATGATGCGCCGGCCCTCAGTGTAGCGGATGTCGGAATTGCCATGGGCTCTGGGACAGATATTGCCATTGAATCAGCAGATCTTGTCCTTACAACCAACAATTTACTAGGATTGGCACGTGCTTTTGATATGAGTAAGAAGACCTTTAATCGTATTCTACTCAATCTTTTCTGGGCTTCTATCTATAACCTCATTGGTATTCCGATTGCAGCAGGAGTGTTTTCTGTTCTTGGTTTGGTACTCAATCCAGAACTTGCAGGATTGGCCATGGCCTTTAGTTCAGTATCTGTTTTAATCAGTTCACTCATGCTAAACTTTAGTAAAATAGACTAAAAGCGAGCTTGCTCGCTTTTTATTATAAAACAGATATTAAAAACGTTTTCAAACTGTACTGTAATAGAGAATAAAAACTTCTGAGCACATTCTTAGGATACCCAAAACAAATGTGGTAAAGTAGTAGAGTAAAAATTTGCTGAAACGTTTCCAATTAGTATATGAAAACGGATTTATCAAGTTTTAAAAATATTTGAAGGAGAGTTATCATTATGACTCAAGGGAAAATTACTGCATCTGCAGCAATGCTCAACGTATTGAAAACATGGGGCGTAGACACAATCTACGGTATCCCATCAGGAACACTCAGCTCATTGATGGACGCTTTGGCTGAAGACAAAGATATCCGTTTCTTGCAAGTTCGCCACGAAGAAACAGGTGCTCTTGCAGCGGTCATGCAAGCTAAATTTGGCGGCTCAATCGGGGTTGCTGTTGGTTCAGGTGGTCCAGGTGCGACTCACTTGATTAACGGTGTTTACGATGCAGCTATGGATAACACTCCATTCCTTGCTATCCTTGGATCACGTCCAGTTAACGAACTCAACATGGATGCCTTCCAAGAATTGAACCAAAACCCAATGTACAACGGTATCGCTGTTTACAACAAACGTGTCGCTTACGCTGAGCAATTGCCAAAAGTAATCGACGAAGCTTGCCGTGCTGCAGTTTCTAAAAAAGGTCCAGCTGTTGTTGAAATCCCAGTAAACTTCGGTTTCCAAGAAATCGACGAAAACTCTTACTACGGTTCAGGTTCATACGAACGTTCATTCATCGCTCCTGCTTTGAACGAAGTTGAAATTGACAAAGCAGTTGAAATCTTGAACAATGCTGAACGTCCAGTTATCTATGCTGGTTACGGTGGTGTTAAAGCAGGTGAAGTGATTACTGAATTGTCACGTAAAATCAAAGCACCAATCATCACAACTGGTAAAAACTTTGAAGCCTTTGAATGGAACTACGAAGGTTTGACAGGTTCTGCTTACCGTGTTGGTTGGAAACCAGCCAACGAAGTGGTCTTTGAAGCAGACACCGTTCTTTTCCTTGGTTCAAACTTCCCATTTGCTGAAGTTTACGAAGCCTTCAAGAACACTGAAAAATTCATCCAAGTTGATATTGACCCTTACAAACTTGGTAAACGTCATGCCCTTGATGCTTCTATCCTTGGTGATGCAGGTCAAGCAGCGAAAGCAATCCTTGACAAAGTAAACCCAGTAGAATCTACTCCATGGTGGCGTGCAAACGTTAAGAACAACCAAAACTGGCGTGATTACATGAACAAACTCGAAGGTAAAACCGAGGGTGAATTGCAATTGTACCAAGTTTACAATGCAATCAACAAACATGCTGATCAAGACGCTATCTACTCAATCGACGTAGGTGACACTACTCAAACATCTACTCGTCACCTTCACATGACACCTAAGAACATGTGGCGTACATCTCCACTCTTTGCGACAATGGGTATTGCCCTTCCTGGTGGTATCGCTGCTAAGAAAGACAATCCAGATCGCCAAGTATGGAACATCATGGGTGACGGTGCATTCAACATGTGCTACCCAGACGTGATTACAAACGTTCAATACGACCTTCCAGTTATCAACGTTGTCTTCTCAAATGGTAAATATGCCTTCATCAAGGACAAATACGAAGACACAAACAAACACTTGTTTGGTTGTGACTTCCCTAACGCGGACTACGCGAAAATCGCTGAAGCTCAAGGTGCTGTAGGATTTACAGTTGACCGTATCGAAGATATCGATGCAGTTGTTGCAGAAGCTGTTAAATTGAACAAAGAAGGTAAAACTGTTGTGATCGATGCTCGCATCTCTCAACACCGTCCACTTCCAGTAGAAGTACTTGAACTCGATCCAAAACAACACTCAGAAGAAGCAATCAAAGCCTTCAAGGAAAAATACGAAGCAGAAGAACTCGTACCATTCCGCCTCTTCTTGGAAGAAGAAGGATTGCAATCACGCGCAATCAAATAATTCCTCTCGTCGAAAATCAAATGTAAACTTTGTAGATTTTATTCTTTGATTTTCTTAGAGCAGAACTTGAAAAGATCGGAGCAATCCGGTCTTTTTATGGAGGATAGTAAATGAATTTAAATCAATTAGATATTATTGTTTCAGATGTCCCTCAAGTCTGTGCTGACTTGGAGCGTATTTTGGATAAAAAGGCAGACTATGTTGATGACGGTTTTGCTCAGTTCACGATTGGCAGTCACTGCCTCATGTTGTCTCAAAATCATTTGGTTCCTTTGGAAAACTTTCAGTCAGGAATCATTCTTCATATCGAGGTTGAGGATGTAGACCAGAACTACCAACGGTTGAAAGAGCTTGGTGTCGAGATTTTACACGGACCAGCTGTAACCGATTGGGGAACGGAATCGCTACTAGTTAAAGGCCCTGCTGGCCTAGTGATTGATTTTTATCGTATGAAATAGGTCGCTTAATCATTTGAAGATAACCTTAATCATTCTTAAAACAGAATGTGAGAATATGAACTATTGAAAAGATCGGAGCAATCCGGTCTTTTTCTGTTTCCTCTTTCTTATCACAAGATTGTGATAGTTTACATCTTCATAACAAAAGCTTCAAAGTCTTGATTGTTTTGAAAAAAGATTATAAAATATGATTCATAAAAATGAAAGAGGTTTTGAAAATGTCTGAAAAACAAATGAAAATTTTGGGTTGGGTAGCGACCTTCATGTCTGTTATGATGTACGTGTCTTACTTCCCACAAATTATGAACAACCTGGCTGGTCAAAAAGGAAACTTCATCCAACCCTTAGTCGCAGCCATCAACTGTAGTCTATGGGTTTACTACGGTCTTTTCAAAAAAGAAAGAGATATTCCCCTTGCGGCTGCTAATGCACCGGGTATCGTTTTTGGCCTAGTAACGGCTATCACAGCTTTGATTTAAAAATAAGACTAGTTTCAGTCTTTTTTGTACATAAAAATAGATTCTCAAGTAAAGGAAGTCTAATGAGAGTTGAGGAAAACAGCCGTTGACAGCGAGCTATCTGAGTGCTGCTTTAGAGGTTCCTCCATAAAGTAAAAGATTATTTCGTTACTATTTTTATAAAATCTTCTCTCTACTTTATAAGATGTAAAAAAGAGTTCAATTAGACCTGGCTTTTTGCTATAATGAAGTGAGAAAAACAGACAGGAGAATAAGATGTCAGAACCATTATTTTTAAAATCAGTTATGCAAGAAAAAATCTGGGGAGGCACCAAACTTCGTGATGAGTTTGGCTACGACATTCCAAGTGAAAAAATCGGAGAATACTGGGCTATCTCAGCTCATCCAAATGGAGTTTCTAAGGTAGCCAATGGTCGCTACGAGGGGATAGATCTAGCAACTTTGTATGCGGAACACCGTGAATTGTTTGGCAACCGTCCAGAACCAGTATTTCCGCTTTTGACTAAGATTCTCGATGCCAACGACTGGCTCAGTGTCCAAGTTCACCCAGACGATGCCTATGGACTAGAGCATGAAGGCGAACTTGGAAAAACAGAATGCTGGTATATCATCGCTGCAGATGAAGGATCAGAGATTATCTATGGCCACAATGCCAAATCAAAAGAAGAACTTCGCCAGCAAATCGAAGCTAAAGACTGGGATGGTCTATTAACAAAAGTCTCTGTCAAGGCTGGTGATTTCTTCTATGTACCAAGCGGAACCATGCACGCTATTGGAGCAGGTATCTTGATTCTTGAAACCCAGCAGTCTAGCGATACCACCTATCGTGTCTATGACTTTGACCGTAAGGATGACAAGGGTAACTTGCGTGAACTTCACCTTGAAAAATCTATCGATGTTTTAAACATTGGAGAGCCTGCCAATAGCCGTCCTGTAACTATCAAAGCTGATGATTTGCGTTCAACTCTTCTGGTGTCTAATGACTTCTTCGCCGTTTACAAGTGGGAAATCACTGGAAAAGTTGACTTTGAAAAGACAGTTCACTACAGCTTGTTGAGTGTCTTAGCTGGTCAAGGTCACCTCACTGTTGATGGAAAAAACTATCCGATTCAAAAAGGGAGCCACTTTATCCTACCAAGTGATGTTGAAACTTGGACCTTGGAAGGGCAAGGTTTGGAATTGATTGTTAGCCATCCATAAAAAGAAAGGGCCTGAGTTTACTACTCAAGTCCTTTTTGATTACATAAATTGGGCGATAAAAACCACAATGATGATAATAGGAATGATGAAACGAAGGAGGAAAAGCCAGACTTGGAAAAGTCCTTGTTTCCATGCTCTTTCATCAAGATGGAGTTCCTCCATGGCAAGGGCCTTTTTAAAGATATAGCCAGTAAAAAGAGACAGACAGAGAGCCCCAAATGGCATGAGGAGATTGGAAACCAAGAAATCCATAGCATCAAAGAAAGTCTTTCCAAAAATGTGAACATCAGCCATGACTCCGTAGGATAGGGCTGAAGGAATTCCAAAGCCAAAGGTCAAGATTCCCAAAATCACACTCCACTTAGCCCGCTTGCTGTTATCCTGATTGGTGATATTGCCCACATTGATTTCCAGCATAACGACAGAAGAAGTGACCGTCGCAAAGAGGAAGAGCAAGAGGAAAAGGATGTAAAAAATGGTTCCAAAGGGCATCTTGTCAAAGAGTTGGGGCAAGACGATAAAGAGCAAGCTAGGTCCCCCTTCAGACTGAATATTGAAGGCTGACATGGCTGGGAAAATGGCTAGTCCCGCCATGATGGATACCGAGATATTCATGGCTACGATGGAAATCCCTGACTGGACCAGATTGGTTTTCTTGTTCAAGTAGGAAGCATAGGTCAGCATGGCTGTCACCCCTAGTGAGAGGGCAAAGAAAGATTGACCCAGAGCATAGAGGAGACCAGCGCTGGTTAGTTTTGAAAAGTCTGGTTTGAGGAAGTAAAGAACGCCTTCCATGGCATTTGGTAAGCTTAGCGAGCGCCCAATGATCACGACAAAAATGATAAAGAGCAGAGGCATCATAACTTTTGAGGCTCTTTCAATCCCTTTTTGAACTCCACGTGATACAATAAAGATATTCAACAAGATAAAGGCAGCTTGAGCCCCTAGAGCAATGGCTGGATTTGAAATGATTGAAGTGAATAACTGAGCATAATCACCCGTTCCGCCAAGCTGGAACAATTTCCCAAACTCAATGCCTAGATAGACTAAAATCCATCCCCCAATAACACTATAGAAAGAGAGAAGGATAAAGAGGGCAAAAGCACCAATCCAACCGATAAAATTGTATTTGCTATTGTTGCCAAGTTTTCCAAAGGTTTTGATAGCAGAAACGCCAGCACTACGTCCAAGGGCAAACTCAGCAAGCAAGAGCGGGAAACCGATTAAAATGGTAGAAATGAGAAAGACCAGTAAAAAGCCACCACCGCCATTTGCAGCAGTCATATAGGGAAACTTCCAAACGGCACCAAGCCCGATGGCTGAGCCAGCAGATGCTAGAATAAAGCCAAGTTTCGAGCCCCATTGCGATTTTTCTGACATAGTTAAACTCCAATCTCCTTTTTTAAAATAAGAAAAGGCTACTTGAGTTGTCAAATAGCCTTCTCTCAATGGCTCTTTATGAGCTTTCTGTTTGATTGATAGACTTGACTATCCTATCATGTTTTCTGAGGTCTGTCAAGAAAACCATTTTCAAGTTTTCACACCTTTCTCAAAAAGTTAAAAATTTTTCGCAAAAACGCTTGACTCTGACCTAGGGGGAGGGGTTATACTATCTATGTAAGGAGGAAATCATGTACCATATCAAAGAAGCTGCGCAGCTTTCAGGCGTCTCTGTCAAGACCCTGCACCACTACGATAAGATAGGACTCCTAGTCCCTTTAAAGTCAGAGAACGGCTATCGAACCTATAGTAAAGAGGATTTGGAACGTCTTCAGGTTATTCTGTATTATAAATATCTAGGTTTTTCTTTAGAAAAAATAGCAGAGCTGTTAAAGGAAGAAAGGGCAGATTTATTGCCCCATTTGACCAGACAGTTGGACTATTTGACTCGAGAAAGGCAGCACCTGGATACCTTGATTTCCACCTTGCAAAAAACCATTCAAGATCAAAAAGGAGAAAGAAAAATGACTATTGAAGAAAAATTCACTGGATTTAGTTATCAAGACAATCAAAAATACCACCAAGAAGCGGTAGAAAAATATGGCCAAGAAGTCATAGATCAAGCTCTTGAACGCCAAAAAGGTCGCGAAGAAGAGGCCACAGCCGCCTTCAACCAAGTTTTTCAAGCCTTGGCACAAAACCTTCAAAATGGACTAACTGCAACAGCGGTCGAAAACCAAGAAGAAGCAGCCAAACTCTTGCAAGCTATTCGTACTTATGGATTTGACTGCTCTATTGAGGTATTCGGTCATATCGGCAAAGGCTACGTCTACAACCCAGAGTTTAAGGAAAACATTGACAAATTTGGACCTGGAACAGCTCAATACACATCAGATGTCATTGCAACTTACGTTCAGACAAATGCAGAATAAATAGGCTAGGAATTTCCTAGCCTATTTTTTTACTTCAAGTCATAAAACCAGTTGTCACCGTCTTTGTAGTAAAAGAATTAACTGAGATCTTCTTCTAGAAACACATGAAGCATATCAGACATATCATTAGTAGCAAGTTTTAGATGAGACAGATTGTCAAAATCCTCCCACCAAACCTTCCCTTCGTCTGAAGACTGGAGTTCACCAGCAAATTGTTCTGTCTTGTAAAAAAGGACGACATAACGATAATCCTTGTCATCGTACCAGTTTTTGATACCACAGAGTTGGGGTTTGGAAATGGTCAGACCAGTTTCTTCTTTCACTTCACGAATGACAGAATCGACAAAGGATTCGCCACGTTCAACATGACCACCAGGAAAAGTAATGCCAGGCCAGTCAGGATTAACTCGATCTTGGACCAGGACCTTATCCCCGTTTTTAATCATACACATATTGACAAATTCGACTGACTCTCTTCTGTTCATTTTCTTTCACTTATTTTGTTAGTAATTTTTCTACCACGTTTAACTTTCGCATGGTCAAATCTACATTAAAAAGCTTTTCAAGATAGTTGGTATTAAGTTTCTTTTGTTTTGCAGTTCTAGGGAGATAGAGGTAAAGACAATGGTTACCGATACAAATTTCTTCTTCACCGTAATCAATTTTTAATTTTTCTAAAGGGAGGCTTTGAATAGGTTCTTGATAAAAAATCACGTGTACACGGTCATAAAGATAGTGTTCTCCAAACGGGTTTTCTTGGACAATTTTTGTAAAATTACTTTTGTTCTTGATTACCATTTTTAAGTCAGCACCAATTTTTTCCTTTATTAGAGCGTGAACCTGTTCTCGTATTTCTTCTAAGGTCAAGTCACTTTCAAGAATGATATTTCCACTTTGAATATAAGTTCGAACTTGTTGAAACCCAGCTTCTGTTAAAATATCTACTAAATAAGACATTTTTGGGATAGCATTTTTTCCATTAGGAGTAACACCTCTTAGTAAAATAATATGTTCCAAAATAGCTCCTTTCTTATCTAACATCCTTAGATACTAAATCATTTATAGATTAAGTTGATCCTGCCACCCAGCCGGTACAGAGGGCAGAAGTGATGTTAAAACCACCCGTGTGGGCATTGATATCCAGTACCTCGCCAGCAAAGTGGAGTCCACTAACTAGCTTGCTTTCCAGAGTTTTAGGATTGATTTCCTTGAGACTGACACCGCCTTTGGTGACAAAGGACTTAGCAAGAGACATTTTTCCAGTCACAGGGATTTTGAGGGCCTTGATGGACTGGAGCAGTTGTTCGCGTTCCTTTTCAGTCAGTTGTTTGACTTTTTCAGGATAGCCTTGCGACAAAAATTCTGCCAAGCGTTCTGGAAGCAAAGTTTTTAAAGCATTTTTCAAGGATTTTTCCCGATTTTCTTCTATAAATGCAGCCAAGTCCTTCTCAGAAAGTTGAGGCAAAACATCTAGCGAGAGAACCTCCCCACCCTTGACAAAGCTGGACATACGCAAGGCAGCAGGGCCAGACAAACCAAAGTGGGTAAAGAGCAGATCGTGAGTGATGACATGCTTATCATATCTTAAGGTCACATCGTCTAGTGAAATCCCTTGAAGCGCTTTGTGTGGAAAATCAGTCAACAAAGGACTCTCAGCAGCCTCAAGCTCAGTAATGGAGTGTTTAAAATGACGGGCGATCTCATGTCCAAAACCAGTCGAACCTGTAGAAGGATAGGATTTTCCGCCAGTTGTAACAATGAGTTTCTCACAAGTGAAGATTTGATCAGCTGATTTAAGAACAAACTGATTATCCACCTTTTTAACCGAAACAATCTCTATTTGAGTAGCAACTTGGCCACCTAGCTCAGTGATTTTCTTTTCCAAGGCCTCGATAATGGTACGAGACTTGTCACTAGCAGGAAAGACACGGCCGTGGTCTTCGACCTTTAGTTTGACTCCATTTTCCGTAAAAAAGTTGATGATATCATGGTTATCAAACTGGGAAAAGACACTGTAAAGAAAGCGTCCGTTCCCAGGGATTCCAGCTAGTAGGTCATCTAGAGTTCCGTTGTTAGTCACATTGCAACGTCCCCCACCAGTCCCAGCTAATTTTTTTCCAAGTTTCCGATTTTTTTCGATGAGGAGGGTTTTCTGTCCATAAAAACTACTGGAAATGGTAGCCATCATACCAGCAGGTCCCCCACCGATGACAATAGTATCAAAATGTTTCATAGCTCTATTGTACCACAAAAAAACAAGAGATGCTTGGCATCTCTTGTTGCTCATAATCTTAGTTAATTTCATATCCCATCAACAAACCGCCATCTTCTGCATAGAAACTGCAGAGACCAGATGTTGGAAGAATCTTAATTTCAGCTTGCGGGAAGGTTTCCAGCAAGCGTTCTGACAATTGCTGACAGAATTTTTCATTGCTACGATGAGCCATGACGATACGGCCACCAGCATAACCAGCCTTGATGAGTTCTTCATAGGCTGCTTGAAGGGATTTTTTGGGTCCACGAGCTTTTTGGAGCAGTTCTAGGGTTCCAGTTTCACTTGCTTCCCCAACCATACGGATGTTGAGAAGGCCAACGACAGTACCGATAAGCTTACTCAAACGACCATTTTTGACCAAGTTATCGACTTTAGCAAGGACAAAGAGCAACTTCGTTTTTTCTTGGTAGGCTGTGATAGCTTCAACAATTTCCTCATAAGAAAGTCCTTGATCAATCAAACTATTGATTTTCTCGACAATCAAGTCAACTTCCCCACCTGCAGACAATGTATCAATCACATGAATCTGAGTGTCAGGATGTTCTTCAAGGTAGATATTTTTAGCGAGCTGTGCACTGTTATGGCTACCAGAAAGAGCACCAGTGATGGTAACGACAAAGATATGCTTAGCACCTTCAAATGCACGCAAGTAATCATCAGGGCTAGGACAAGCTGATTTTGAAGCCTCAGAAGTCGCATACATGGTTTCCATCATGTGGTCAATGTCAAGATTGGCATCATCGATAAAGACCTGATCAGCTACTTGAATGGTTAAAGGAACACTAACAAATTCCGTATCAATAGCAGGAGTTGCTAGTTGACGATAATCACAACCAGAGTCAGCTACAATCTTCCAAGTCATAGAAATTCTCCATCTTTGTCACTTATACATTGACAAAGGTTCTGTCTTTTTTTACAATTATATCATGAAAGCCCTTGAAACAAAAGTACCACCTCTCTGTTGTCACAAGTAGAAAGAAATTGTTATGTCTGAACGTAAAATATCTGAAAAATCTCTTGAAAATCTCAGAAAATCAAATCAAGAATCCAATTTTTTAACCAGAGAAGCAATCGAGACGGCTCTTTTGCAACTTCTAGAGAAAAAGGACTTGGCCAAGATCAGCATTTCGGAGCTGGTCAAACGGGCGGGCGTCTCTCGTGCCGCCTTCTATCGTAACTATGACTCCAAAGAAGAGATTTTGGAAAGCGTCTTTAAACGCAGTGTTCATAATATCATGGAACAGCTCAGCCACTACGATGTTAAAACCGACCTCTATTTGGTCTGGGTTCACCTTTTCCGCGCAGCAAAGAAAGAAGCTAAGGTTATCCAATTTGCCCTGGACTACCACTTGGAAAAGATTTTCGTCCAAGCCATGCAGGAATTTCTGGAAAAATACCACGGGAAATCAAAAGGTGTTAGCAGCTACCTCCATTCCTTTTGGAGCTCTGCCATCGTATCAGTTCTGCTCAAATGGATCAAGGATGGCATGAAGGTTCCGGCTGAAAAGATTGCAGATTTACGCTTGCCATTTTTCAAAAAATAGGGGATAAGGAGAAGACTTATGACAGAAAAAAGACTGGCTTGGGATGAGTACTTTGCAGCCCAGGCTTTACTGATTGCCAATCGTTCGACCTGCAAACGTGCCAAGGTGGGAGCTGTCCTCGTTAAGGACAATAAAGTCATTTCAACAGGCTACAATGGTTCTGTATCGGGAACGGAGCACTGTATCGACCACGAATGTCTGGTCATTGAAGGACACTGTGTCCGAACCCTTCACGCCGAGGTCAATGCTATCTTGCAAGGAGCCGAACGAGGGGTTCCCAGAGGATTTACAGCCTATGTGACCCATTTCCCTTGTCTGAACTGCACCAAACAACTGCTTCAGGTTGGTTGCAAGCGCGTGGTTTATATCAACCAGTACCGAATGGATGACTATGCCCAGTACCTTTATCAAGAAAAAGGCACCGAGTTGACCCATTTACCATTAGAGACTGTTCAGACAGCTCTTCAAGAGGCAGATTTGATTTAAAAATTAATTAAAATAAATGGTTTAGACAGCTTTTTAAACCGTTTTTTGATATAATAAGAAGAATAAATTGAAAGAAGGAACTCAGAAAATGGGAAAAATTGAAGTCATTAATCATCCACTCATTCAACACAAATTGTCAATCTTGCGTCGTACAGACACTTCTACAAAAGCTTTTCGTGAACTAGTAGACGAGATTGCAATGTTGATGGGATATGAAGTACTTCGTGATCTTCCACTTGAAGACGTGGAAATCGAAACACCTATCACAAAGACCGTTCAAAAACAATTGGCTGGTAAAAAATTGGCGATTGTCCCAATCTTGCGTGCAGGTATCGGGATGGTAGATGGACTATTGAGCTTGGTTCCAGCAGCAAAAGTTGGACACATTGGTATGTACCGTGATGAAGAAACCCTTCAACCAGTTGAATACTTGGTGAAATTACCTGAGGATATTGACCAACGTCAAATCTTTGTCGTTGATCCAATGTTGGCAACAGGTGGCTCAGCAATCTTGGCAGTAGATTCGCTTAAAAAACGTGGCGCTTCAAATATCAAGTTTGTCTGCCTAGTATCTGCTCCAGAAGGAGTGAAAGCCCTTCAAGAAGCACACCCAGATGTAGAAATTTTTACTGCGGCCTTGGATGAACGCTTGAACGAACACGGTTATATCGTTCCAGGTCTTGGAGATGCTGGAGACCGCTTGTTCGGTACTAAATAAAATCCCAAAGTAAATAGTGAAACTAGAAGTTCGTTTTTGACTTGAAAGGAGGTTGAGTTTTTGTTTCTGTTTAGAGAATAGAGCAAAAATTTGACCTTTTTTGACCAAAAAGATATAATAGTTCTGTATTGAGTCGTAAGACTAAGAAAATTCAACATTAAAAGGAGAAATGAATGATTCCTGTAGTTATTGAACAAACAAGCCGTGGAGAACGTTCCTATGATATTTACTCTCGTCTTTTGAAAGACCGCATCATCATGCTAACAGGTCCCGTTGAAGACAACATGGCCAACTCCGTTATTGCTCAGTTGCTCTTCTTGGATGCCCAAGACAGCACAAAAGATATTTACCTTTATGTCAATACACCTGGGGGCTCTGTTTCAGCTGGTTTGGCAATCGTTGATACCATGAACTTTATCAAAGCGGATGTCCAAACAATCGTTATGGGGATGGCTGCATCCATGGGGACTGTCATTGCATCAAGTGGCGCAAAAGGCAAACGTTTCATGCTTCCAAATGCAGAGTACATGATTCACCAACCAATGGGTGGTACAGGTGGTGGTACCCAACAAACCGATATGGCAATCGCTGCAGAGCACTTGCTTAAAACTCGTAAGACTTTGGAGCAAATCCTTGCAGATAACTCTGGTAAATCAGTTGAGCAAATTCATGCAGATGCGGAACGTGATTACTGGATGAGTGCCCAAGAAACACTTGAATATGGCTTTATCGATGAAATCATGGCCAACAATTCTTTAAGCTAAGCAACCTAGAAAGCAAACTCGACGGAGTTTGCTTTTTTTGGTATAATAGGGGAAGATTTCTTAGAAAGAGGATTCCTCATGTTTGAAAAAACAAATCGATCAGGATTAATCATCTATCTCTACTATAATCGAGATGCAAAAAAACTTCAGGAATACGGAGATATCTGTTACCATTCCAAAAAACATCGTTACTTGCAGCTCTATGTTCCAACTGAGGAGCTAGATGACTTAGTTGAGAGATTAAGTAAGGAAAGATATATCAAGAAAATTAGACGTTGCCATATTCAAGAGCTAGAAACTCCCTTCGTTGGGAATCTCTATCGGACTGAAGAAAACGTTATTTTTTAAAAAAGTTAAACAAATACATTGACAATTTTCTGATAATTCGGTATATTCTTAACATACAATTTTTGAAACAACTATAAGGAGATTAAAAATGAAGAAAAAATTTGCCCTATCTTTTGTGGCTCTTGCTAGTGTGGCTCTTCTTGCTGCCTGTGGAGAGGTCAAGTCAGGAGCGTCAAACACAACTGGAAATCCAGTAGACGAAAAAACAATTAAAATCGGTTTTAACTTTGAAGAGACAGGTGCTGTGGCAGCTTACGGTACAGCTGAACAAAAAGGTGCCCAACTTGCCGTAGACGAAATCAATGCTGCAGGTGGAATTGATGGGAAACAAATCGAAGTTGTAGACAAAGACAACAAGTCAGAAACTGCTGAAGCAGCTTCTGTTACAACGAACCTTGTTACCCAATCAAAAGTAGCAGCTATTGTAGGACCTGCGACATCTGGTGCAACTGCTGCAGCTGTAGCTAACGCTACTAAAGCTGGAGTGCCATTGATTTCACCAAGTGCTACTCAAGACGGTTTGACCAAAGGTCAAGATTACCTATTTATCGGAACATTCCAAGATAGCTTCCAAGGGAAGATTATTTCTAACTATGTAACAAACAAATTGAATGCTAAGAAGGTTGTTCTTTATACTGACAACGCTAGTGACTATGCAAAAGGTATTGCTAAATCATTCCGCGAAGCCTACAAGGGTGAGATTGTAGCAGATGAAACATTCGTAGCAGGTGATACTGACTTCCAAGCAGCCCTTACTAAAATGAAAGACAAAGAGTTTGACGCTATCGTAGTTCCAGGTTACTACACAGAAGCTGGTAAAATTGTAAACCAAGCTCGTGGTATGGGAATTGATAAGCCAATCATTGGTGGTGATGGATTTAACGGTGAAGAATTTGTTCAACAAGCAACTGCTGAAAGAGCATCAAACATTTACTTCATCTCAGGATTCTCAACTACTGTTGATGTTTCTGCAAAAGCTAAAGCTTTCCTTGAAGCATACCGTGCTAAATACAACGAAGAGCCTTCAACATTCTCAGCTTTAGCCTATGACTCAGTTTACCTAGTAGCAAATGCTGCAAAAGGTGCTAAAAACTCAGGTGAAATCAAGGACAACCTTGCTAAAACCAAAGATTTTGATGGTGTAACTGGTCAAACAAGCTTTGATGCTGACCACAATACAGTGAAAACTGCTTACATGATGACCATGAACAATGGTAAAGTTGAAGAAGCAGAAGTTGTAAAACCATAACATTAGAATAGTAATTGAAATGGGGAATGAGCCTTTGACTCACTCCCTGTTTCGGTGTTTATGAACTTGTGAAAATAATGAAATTTTCTAAAAAATAACGATAGAAAAGAGTGAATGCTATGCTCCAACAGCTTGTGAATGGTCTAATTCTGGGTAGTGTTTATGCACTTTTGGCTCTGGGTTATACCATGGTTTATGGAATTATCAAACTCATCAACTTCGCCCACGGTGATATTTACATGATGGGTGCCTTTATTGGTTACTTTTTGATTAATTCTTTCCAAATGGATTTCTTTTTAGCTTTAATTATTTCAATGGCAGGAACCGCACTACTTGGTGTTGTGATTGAGTTTCTTGCCTACCGTCCTTTACGACACTCTACACGTATTGCTGTATTGATTACTGCCATCGGAGTGTCTTTCCTACTGGAATACGGAATGGTTTATCTAGTAGGCGCCAATACTCGTGCCTTCCCTCAAGCAATTGAAACAGTCCGCTTTGACTTGGGACCAATTAGCTTGACAAATGTTCAATTGATGATTTTAGCAGTTTCTGTACTCTTGATGGTTTTATTGCAATTGATCGTTCAAAAAACAAAAATGGGGAAAGCCATGCGTGCGGTATCAGTTGATAGTGATGCAGCTCAATTGATGGGAATTAATGTAAATCGTACAATCAGCTTTACCTTTGCTTTGGGTTCAGCTCTTGCAGGTGCAGCAGGTGTCCTCATTGCCCTTTACTACAACTCTCTTGAACCTTTGATGGGTGTGACTCCAGGTCTAAAATCATTCGTTGCGGCCGTACTGGGTGGTATCGGGATTATTCCTGGTGCAGCTCTAGGGGGATTTGTGATTGGCTTGTTGGAAACTTTTGCTACTGCCTTCGGTATGTCTGATTTCCGTGATGCTATCGTATATGGAATCTTGCTTTTGATTCTGATTGTTCGACCTGCAGGTATCCTTGGTAAGAATGTGAAAGAGAAGGTGTAAACAATGAAGACAAATCTTAAAGTAAATATTCTCTGGTTATTCCTTCTGTTAGCGGGTTATGGATTGATTAGCGTACTGGTTTCTGCTGGCGTTCTCAATCTATTCCATGTCCAAATTTTAGAACAAATTGGGATTAATATCATCCTTGCAGTAGGCTTGAACTTAATCGTTGGTTTTTCAGGACAATTCTCACTTGGTCATGCAGGTTTTATGGCGATTGGGGCTTATGCAGCAGCGATTATTGGTTCAAAATCACCAACCTATGGTGCTTTCTTTGGAGCGATGGTCTTGGGCGCTTTGATTTCTGGTGCAGTCGCTTTGCTCGTTGGAATTCCAACTCTACGCTTGAAGGGGGACTATTTGGCCGTCGCGACACTAGGTGTTTCAGAAATCATTCGTATCTTTATCATTAATGGTGGAAGTTTGACCAACGGTGCTGCTGGTATCTTGGGTATCCCTAACTTCACAACTTGGCAAATGGTTTACCTTTTTGTGATTATCACAACTATTGCAACCCTTAACTTCTTACGTAGTCCGATTGGACGCTCTACTCTATCTGTTCGTGAGGATGAGATTGCTGCGGAGTCCGTTGGGGTAAATACTACAAAGATCAAGATTATCGCTTTTGTCTTTGGTGCCATTACAGCAAGTATTGCTGGTTCTCTTCAGGCAGGATTTATCGGTTCAGTTGTACCAAAAGATTATACTTTCATCAACTCAATCAACGTTTTGATCATTGTTGTATTTGGAGGACTTGGTTCTATTACAGGTACGATTGTTTCTGCGATTGTTTTGGGAATTTTAAATATGCTCCTTCAAGATGTGGCTAGCGTACGTATGATCATTTACGCTTTGGCTCTTGTATTGGTTATGATTTTCAGACCAGGTGGACTTCTTGGAACATGGGAATTGAGTCTATCACGTTTCTTTAAAAAATCTAAGAAGGAGGGACAAAACTAATGGCATTACTTGAAGTTAAACAGTTAACCAAACATTTTGGCGGTCTAACAGCTGTTGGAGATGTCACTCTTGAATTGAACGAGGGAGAATTGGTTGGTTTGATTGGACCAAACGGAGCTGGAAAAACAACCCTTTTCAATCTCTTGACGGGTGTTTATGAACCAAGCGAAGGTACTGTCACATTAGATGGTCACCTCCTAAATGGGAAAACTCCCTATAAGATTGCGTCACTTGGTCTCAGTCGTACTTTCCAAAATATTCGTTTGTTCAAGGACTTGACAGTTTTGGAAAATGTTTTGATTGCATTTAGTAATCATCATAAACAACATGTCCTTGCGAGCTTCCTACGCCTACCAGCTTTTTATAAGAATGAGGAAGAATTAAAAAGCAAAGCTTTGGACTTGCTGAAGATTTTTGATTTGGATGGCGACGCAGATACTCTTGCTAAGAATCTGGCCTATGGCCAACAACGTCGATTAGAAATCGTTCGTGCTCTAGCAACTGAACCTAAAATTCTCTTTTTGGATGAACCTGCAGCTGGTATGAATCCACAAGAAACAGCTGAATTGACAGAATTGATCCGTCGTATCAAAGATGAATTTAAAATTACCATCATGCTTATCGAACATGATATGAATTTGGTTATGGAAGTCACTGAGCGTATCTATGTTCTTGAATATGGTCGGTTGATTGCTCATGGGACTCCGGATGAGATCAAGAACAACAAACGCGTTATCGAAGCTTATCTAGGAGGTGAAGCCTAATGTCTATGTTAAAAGTTGAAAACCTCTCTGTGCATTATGGTATGATCCAAGCAGTTCGTGATGTAAGTTTCGAGGTTGATGAAGGTGAAGTTGTTTCCTTGATTGGTGCCAATGGTGCTGGTAAAACAACCATTCTTCGTACCCTTTCAGGTTTGGTTCGTCCAAGTGCTGGTAAAATTCAGTTTTTAGGAAAAGAAATTCAAAAGTTGCCTGCGCAAAAAATCGTGGCAGGTGGTCTTTCACAAGTTCCTGAGGGACGCCATGTTTTTCCAGGCTTGACTGTTATGGAAAATCTAGAAATGGGAGCTTTCTTGAAGAAAAATCGTGAAGAAAATCAAGCCAACTTGAAAAAAGTTTTCTCACGCTTTCCACGTCTTGAAGAGCGTAAAAACCAAGATGCGGCAACTCTTTCAGGTGGTGAACAGCAGATGCTTGCTATGGGACGCGCTCTCATGTCTACACCTAAGCTCCTTCTCTTGGATGAGCCGTCAATGGGACTTGCCCCAATCTTTATCCAAGAAATTTTTGATATCATTCAAGATATTCAGAAGCAAGGAACAACGGTTCTCCTAATTGAACAGAACGCTAACAAGGCCCTTGCTATCTCTGACCGTGGTTATGTACTTGAAACAGGAAAGATTGTCCTATCAGGAACAGGAAAAGAACTCGCAGCATCAGATGAAGTCAGAAAAGCATATCTAGGTGGCTAAAAAGGTCCGGGGGACCTTTTTAGTCGGCGGATAAGAATTGTGCAGCAATTCTCCTTTAGTCCGGGGGACCTTTTTAGTCGGCAGATAGAGATTGCGTAGCAATTTCCTAAGTGATGAAATAAAACCGAATGAGGATTGCTAATCCTTCATTCAGAGAGCTCGAAATCAGAGCTCTTTTTTGTAAGAGGTTATTTTTTAGTGTCTTGAAAAAGAGATGAAAGCGTTTGATAGATTTTCTAAGAAAGTGTATAATAAAAGTAGCAATAATATAGAAGGAGAAGTCTCATGGCAGTTAAAGATTTCATGACCCGTAAGGTAGTTTATATCAGTCCAGATACGACTGTAGCACACGCAGCAGATTTGATGCGCGAGCAAGGTTTGCACCGTTTACCTGTTATAGAAAACGATCAATTAGTCGGATTAGTAACAGAAGGAACCATTGCGGAAGCCAGCCCATCTAAAGCAACCAGTCTCTCTATCTACGAGATGAATTATCTTCTGAATAAAACCAAAGTAAAAGATGTAATGATTCGAGATGTCGTGACGGTTTCTGGCTATGCTAGTCTAGAAGATGCGACCTACCTGATGCTGAAAAATAAAATTGGGATATTACCAGTTGTAGACAATCATCAGGTCTACGGCGTCATCACAGACCGCGATGTTTTTCAGGCTTTCTTGGAAATCGCCGGATACGGAGAAGAGGGGATTCGCGTTCGTTTCATTACAGAAAATGAAGTCGGAGTACTGGGGAGAATTGTAGCTCTAATTGTAGAAGAGGATTTAAATATTTCCCATACTGTTAACATTCCACGTAAGGATGGTAAGGTTGTCATCGAAGTTCAAATTGATGGAAAAATTGATTTGACTGCATTAAAGGATAAGTTTGAAAAAGAAGGAATTCAAGTGGAGGAGATTACTCATACCTCTGCTAAAGTCCTTTAAACAAGAGGCTTTAGAGCCTCTTTTCTTCTGCCATCAAAAGCGGTGAAAAGCAAAATATGGAAAGAAATGAGAGATTATGGTATAATAAAACGATATGAAAAGGAGTATCTATGGACATTTCAGAAATTCGTCAAAAAATTGACGCAAATCGTGAAAAATTAGCTTCTTTTAGGGGGTCTCTTTGACCTTGAAGGATTAGAGGAAGAGATTGCCATCTTGGAAAACAAGATGACAGAACCTGATTTTTGGAACGATAATATCGCGGCCCAAAAAACGTCGCAAGAATTAAATGAATTAAAAAACACCTACAACACCTTCCGTAAAATGGAAGAGTTGCAGGATGAAGTTGAGATTTTATTGGACTTTTTAGCAGAAGACGAGTCAGTCCATGATGAACTGGTCGAACAGTTGACAGAACTGGATAAGATGATGACCAGCTATGAGATGACCCTTCTCTTGTCAGAACCTTATGACCATAATAATGCAATCTTGGAAATCCATCCAGGATCTGGTGGTACTGAGGCACAGGACTGGGGCGATATGTTGCTTCGTATGTATACTCGTTATGGAAATGCCAAAGGCTTTAAAGTAGAAGTATTGGATTACCAGGCTGGTGATGAAGCGGGTATCAAATCTGTGACCTTGTCTTTTGAAGGACCCAATGCATACGGCCTACTTAAATCAGAAATGGGTGTTCACCGTTTGGTCCGTATTTCGCCATTTGACTCTGCCAAACGCCGCCATACTTCATTTACATCCGTAGAGGTTATGCCTGAGTTGGATGATACCATCGAAGTGGAGATTCGTGAAGATGATATCAAAATGGATACATTCCGTTCAGGTGGCGCTGGTGGACAAAATGTCAATAAGGTTTCAACAGGTGTGCGTTTGACACACATTCCTACGGGAACTGTCGTCCAATCAACAGTCGATCGTACCCAGTATGGAAATAGAGATCGTGCCATGAAGATGTTGCAGGCTAAGCTCTATCAAATGGAGCAAGAAAAGAAAGCTGCGGAAGTTGATTCCCTTAAAGGTGAGAAAAAAGAAATCACATGGGGAAGCCAAATCCGTTCTTATGTTTTCACGCCTTATACTATGGTAAAAGATCACCGTACAAGCTTTGAAGTTGCTCAGGTAGATAAGGTGATGGATGGAGACCTTGATGGTTTTATCGATGCCTACCTCAAGTGGCGAATCAGCTAAGATAGAAAGGAACTCATATGTCAATCATTGAAATGAGAGATGTTGTCAAAAAGTATGACAATGGAACGACTGCCCTGCGTGGTGTATCTGTTACTATTGAACCAGGAGAGTTTGCCTATATCGTAGGACCTTCTGGAGCAGGTAAGTCAACCTTTATTCGAGCTTTATATCGAGAAGTAAAGATCGAAAAAGGAAGCCTATCAGTTGCAGGCTTTAATTTAGTTAAAATTAAGAAGAAAGATGTCCCGCTTCTACGTCGTAGTGTAGGGGTAGTCTTTCAGGATTACAAACTTTTGCCTAAGAAGACCGTTTATGAGAATATTGCCTATGCAATGGAAGTAATTGGTGAGAGCCGTCGCAATATCAAAAAACGTGTTATGGAAGTATTGGACCTGGTTGGTTTGAAACATAAGGTTCGCTCTTTCCCTAATGAACTCTCAGGTGGAGAGCAGCAACGGATTGCGATTGCTCGTGCGATTGTCAACAATCCTAAAGTATTGATTGCCGATGAACCAACAGGAAACTTGGACCCAGATAATTCATGGGAAATTATGAATCTGTTGGAACGCATCAATCTCCAAGGTACTACTGTCTTGATGGCAACCCACAATAGCCAGATTGTAAATACCTTGCGCCACCGTGTCATTGCCATTGAAAATGGCCGTGTCGTTCGTGACGAAGCTAAAGGAGAATATGGATACGATGATTAGTAGATTTTTTCGCCATTTATTTGAATCATTAAAAAGTTTAAAACGAAATGGCTGGATGACAGTAGCAGCAGTGAGTTCGGTTATGATTACCTTGACACTTGTTGCCCTGTTTGCATCTGTAATTTTTAATACAGCAAAACTGGCTACCGACATTGAAAACAACGTTCGGGTTATGGTTTACATTCGTAAGGATGTAGCTGATAACAGTGAAACGATTGAAAAAGAAGGTCAGACAGTTACCAATAATGACTACCACAAGGTCTATGATGCTTTGAAAGCTATGCCTGCTGTAAAAAGTGTCACCTTCTCAAGTAAAGAAGAGCAATACCAAAAATTGACGGAAACAATGGGGGATGATTGGAAGGTCTTTGAAGGGGATGCAAATCCTCTCTATGATGCCTATATCGTCGATACAAATTCTCCGAGTGATGTTAAAACGGTAGCTGAAGAAGCTAAGAAAATTGAGGGAGTATCAGAGGTTCAAGATGGTGGAGCCAACACTCAACGACTTTTCGAACTAGCTTCCTTTATCCGTGTTTGGGGATTAGTTATTGCAGGGCTCTTGATTTTTATCGCAGTCTTCCTCATTTCCAACACTATTCGTATCACCATTATTTCACGTAGTCGTGAGATTCAGATCATGCGTCTGGTAGGAGCGAAAAATGGCTATATCCGTGGTCCATTCTTGCTAGAAGGTGCTTTTATTGGCTTGCTTGGTGCAGCAATTCCTTCAGTCCTTGTATTCTTTGTTTACAATATGGTTTATCAATCGGTCAATAAATCCTTGGTAGGTCAAAACTTGTCAATGATTACGCCAGATGTGTTTATCCCTCTGATGACAGTCCTATTATTTATAATCGGAATTTTCATTGGTTCAATTGGTTCAGGGATTTCGATGCGTCGATTCTTGAAGATCTAGTTGGATTTAAATGTAAATTGCAGTACAAATCAGAAAAATAATACATATTTAAAAGAGAAGTTTTTGTAAACTTCTCTTTTTCCTTTTTAAAAATTTAAAAAAATAGACAATTTTTTTATAAAAGCCTTTACAAAAAAAATAAAAGTGGTATAATTAATACATAACCAAATGCAAACGTTTTCGTAAAACGTTTGCCTAAATAAAATAAAGGAGATTTGAATGATGAAAGCTACATTCAAAAATGTCTTGTCTTTCGAATTTTGGCAAAAATTCGGTAAGGCTTTAATGGTGGTTATCGCCGTTATGCCAGCGGCGGGATTGATGATTTCAATCGGTAAATCACTTGTTATGATTAACCCTAACTTTGCACCACTTGTAATTACTGGTGGTGTACTAGAGCAAATCGGTTGGGGGGTTATCGGTAACCTTCATATTTTGTTTGCCCTTGCTATCGGAGGAAGCTGGGCAAAAGAACGTGCAGGTGGTGCATTTGCAGCCGGGCTTGCCTTTATCTTGATTAACCGTATCACAGGTACTATCTTCGGTGTTACAGGTGATATGTTGAAAAATCCAGAAGCTATGGTAACAACTCTCTTTGGTGGATCAATCAAAGTTTCTGATTACTTTATCAGTGTTATGGAAGCACCAGCTCTTAACATGGGGGTTTTCGTAGGGATTATCTCTGGTTTTGTAGGGGCAACTGCCTTTAACAAATACTACAACTACCGTAAACTTCCTGATGCACTTTCATTCTTCAACGGGAAACGCTTCGTACCATTTGTAGTTATTCTTCGTTCAGTAATCGCTGCAATTTTACTTGCTGCCTTCTGGCCAGTAGTGCAAACAGGTATCAATAGCTTTGGTATCTGGATTGCCAACTCACAAGAAACTGCTCCAATCCTTGCGCCATTCTTGTATGGTACATTGGAACGTTTGCTCTTGCCATTTGGTCTTCACCACATGTTGACAATCCCAATGAACTATACAGCTCTTGGTGGAACATACGAAATCCTTACTGGTGCAGCTAAAGGAACTCAAGTATTTGGTCAAGACCCACTTTGGCTTGCTTGGGTAACAGACCTTGTTAACCTTAAAGGTTCAAATGCTGACCAATACCAACACCTTCTTACAACTATCACTCCAGCTCGTTTCAAAGTTGGACAAATGATCGGTTCATTCGGTATCTTGATGGGTGTTATCGTTGCTATCTACCGTAATGTTGATGCAGACAAGAAACACCAATACAAAGGTATGATGATTGCGACAGCCCTTGCGACATTCTTGACAGGGGTTACTGAACCAATCGAGTACATGTTCATGTTCATCGCAACTCCTCTTTACCTTGTATACTCACTAGTTCAAGGTGCTGCCTTTGCTATGGCGGATATTGTTCACCTTCGTATGCACTCATTCGGTTCTATCGAATTCTTGACTCGTACTCCGCTAGCTATCAATGCTGGTCTTGGTATGGACATCATTAACTTTATCTGGGTAACTGTCCTCTTTGCAGTCATCATGTACTTCATTGCCAACTTTATGATCAAGAAATTCAACTACGCAACTCCAGGACGTAACGGAAACTACGAAACTGCTGAAGGAGCATCAGAAGAAGCAGCTTCTGGAACTCCAAAAGTTGCAGCAGCTTCTCAAGCCGTAAATATCATTAACCTTCTTGGTGGGCGTGCAAACATTGTTGATGTAGATGCATGTATGACTCGTCTTCGTGTAACTGTTAAAGATGCAGATCGTGTTGGTACTGAGGAACAATGGAAAGCAGAAGGCGCTATGGGACTTGTCATGAAAGGACAAGGTGTCCAAGCTATCTACGGACCAAAAGCTGACGTATTGAAATCTGATATTCAAGATATTCTTGACTCAGGTGAAATTATTCCTGAAACCCTTCCAAGCCAAATGACTGAAGCTCAACAAAACACCGTACACTATAAAGGTGTAACAGAGGAAGTTTACTCAGTGGCTGACGGTCAAGTTGTTGCCTTGGAACAAGTGGAAGATCCAGTTTTTGCTCAAAAAATGATGGGTGATGGATTTGCAGTAGAACCAGCAAATGGTAACATTGTATCTCCAGTTACTGGTACTGTATCAAGTATCTTCCCAACAAAACACGCTCTTGGTCTTGTCACTGACTCAGGTCTTGAAGTGCTTGTTCATATTGGTTTAGATACAGTAAGTCTTGAAGGAAAACCATTTACTGTTCATGTCTCTGAAGGACAAAAAGTGGTTGCTGGTGATCTTCTTGTCACAGCTGACTTAGATGCTATTCGAGAAGCAGGACGCAAAACATCAACAGTGGTTGTCTTCACAAATGGTGATGTCCTCAAATCAGTTAAATTAGAACAAACAGGTTCTCTTGCAGCTAAAACAGCAGTTGCTAAAGTAGAATTGTAATATACTTGGGGTTGGAAGCTGTTTTCCAACCTCTTGTTTTAGGAGAAAAGCATGAAATTTCTAACACTCAATACTCACAGTTGGATGGAGAAGGAAGCAGAGGAAAAATTCCAAATCTTACTCCAAGATATTCTCGATAAGGACTATGATTTGATTTGTTTTCAAGAAATTAATCAAGAAATGACTTCGCCTGAGGGAGAGGTTAATAATCACTATCAAGCTTTACCATCAGCAGAACCCATTCATCAGGATCACTATGTCCGACTCCTGGTTGAAAAATTGGCTGAGAAAGGGAAAAGCTACTACTGGACTTGGGCTTACAATCATATTGGCTATGACCGCTACCATGAAGGCGTAGCAATCTTGTCCAAAACACCTATCAAGGCACGTGAGATTTTGGTATCAGATGTAGATGATCCAACGGACTACCATACTCGCCGTGTTGCTTTGGCTGAGACAGAGGTTGAAGGCAAGGAACTTGCTCTTGCAAGCGTTCATCTCTCTTGGTGGGATAAAGGTTTCCAAGAAGAATGGGCACGATTTGAGGCTGTACTAAAAGAGTTGAACAAACCTCTGATTTTAGCAGGTGATTTTAATAATCCAGCTGGTCAGGAAGGCTATCAAGCGATTTTAGCTAGCCCATTAGGATTACAAGACGCGTTTGAAGTTTCGAAAGAAAGAAGTGGTAGCTACACCGTTCCACCAGAAATTGATGGTTGGAAAGGCAATACCGAGCCATTACGAATCGACTACGTCTTTACGACCAAAGAGTTAGAAGTAGAGAGTTTGCAAGTAGTTTTTGATGGTCAAAATAGCCCACAAGTCAGTGATCATTATGGTTTGAATGCTGTATTGACCTGGAAATAATGAAAGAGGTTGGAATCAGAGGTTCCAACCTTTTAAGCTACTTGAATCTTTACTACAGAACTGAGACTCAAATGGGACTACTGCAATAGGACAAAATATGGTATAATTGAAAGGATAGAATCGAGGATAGTATGTCATTTAAGAAATTTCAATTTAAAAATTATATAGTAGAAGCCTTGGAGGAGTTGAAGTTTACGACTCCTACCGAAGTTCAGGAAAAGTTGATTCCTATTGTCTTGGCAGGTCGTGACTTGGTGGGCGAGTCGAAAACTGGTTCGGGAAAGACTCACACTTTCTTACTACCCATTTTTCAGCAATTAGATGAAACCAGCGATAGTGTGCAAGCAGTGATTACGGCTCCAAGTCGTGAGTTGGCTACTCAAATCTACCAAGCAGCTCGTCAGATTGCAGCTCACTCAGATGTCGAAGTTCGTGTGGTTAATTATGTGGGTGGTACGGATAAGGCGCGTCAGATTGAAAAACTTGCTAGCAACCAACCACATATCGTTATCGGAACGCCAGGTCGCATCTATGATTTGGTCAAATCTGGTGATTTAGCTATTCACAAGGCCAAGACCTTTGTCGTCGATGAAGCCGATATGACCTTGGATATGGGATTCTTGGAAACCGTTGATAAGATTGCAGGTAGCCTTCCAAAAGACTTGCAATTCATGGTCTTTTCAGCAACTATTCCACAAAAATTGCAACCGTTCTTGAAAAAATACTTGTCAAATCCTGTCATGGAAAAAATCAAGACTAAGACAGTTATCTCAGATACGATCGATAATTGGTTGATTTCGACCAAGGGCCGTGACAAGAACGCTCAAATTTACCAGCTGACTCAGTTGATGCAGCCTTATTTGGCAATGATTTTTGTTAACACAAAAATGCGTGCTGATGAGTTACATGCCTACTTGACTGCTCAAGGATTGAAGGTGGCTAAGATTCATGGAGATATTGCTCCTCGTGAACGCAAGCGAATCATGAACCAGGTGAAGAACCTTGATTTTGAGTACATTGTTGCAACAGACTTGGCAGCGCGTGGAATTGACATTGAAGGGGTCAGCCATGTTATCAATGATGCCATTCCGCAAGACTTGTCTTTCTTTGTTCACCGTGTTGGACGTACTGGGCGCAACGGACTGCCTGGTACAGCTATTACCCTTTACCAGCCTAGTGATGACTCGGATATCCGTGAGTTGGAGAAATTAGGGATCAAGTTTACTCCTAAGATGGTCAAAGACGGAGAGTTTCAAGATACCTATGACCGTGATCGTCGTGCCAACCGTGAAAAGAAGCAGGATAAGCTTGATATTGAAATGATTGGCTTGGTCAAAAAGAAAAAGAAAAAAGTCAAACCAGGTTATAAGAAGAAGATTCAATGGGCGGTGGATGAAAAACGCCGCAAAACCAAGCGTGCTGAAAATCGTGCTCGTGGCCGTGCCGAGCGAAAAGCCAAACGCCAAACGTTTTAAAAACACAGTAGAATCACCTGATTCTACTGTGTTTTTATTTAGAGAAAATACTGCAAAAAAAAGTAAAAAGTGGTATAATGATAAGGTTATATAGTCCCGATAAGATGGTAGAAATTTCTATCAGTACTTTGTAACTCTATAACAATATTTTTTAAGGGGGGACATTTTTATGTCAGAACGTAAATTATTCACGTCTGAATCTGTATCTGAGGGGCATCCAGATAAGATTGCAGACCAAATTTCAGATGCGATTTTGGATGCTATTTTAGCAGAGGACCCAGAAGCGCACGTTGCTGCTGAGACAGCTGTTTATACTGGTTCTGTCCACGTTTTTGGTGAAATTTCGACAAATGCCTATGTGGATATCAACCGTGTGGTTCGTGATACCATTGCAGAGATTGGCTATACCAATACCGAGTATGGTTTTTCTGCGGAGACAGTGGGAGTTCATCCTTCACTTGTTGAGCAGTCACCAGATATCGCACAAGGTGTGAACGAAGCCTTGGAAGTTCGTGGGAATGCAGATCAAGATCCACTGGACTTGATTGGAGCTGGAGACCAAGGTCTCATGTTTGGATTTGCAGTGGACGAAACAGAGGAACTTATGCCATTACCAATTTCACTTAGTCACAAACTGGTTCGTCGTTTGGCGGAACTTCGTAAATCTGGTGAAATCAGCTATCTTCGCCCTGATGCTAAATCACAAGTTACAGTTGAGTATGATGAAAATGACCGTCCAGTGCGCGTGGACACAGTCGTTATTTCAACTCAACACGACCCAGAAGTCAGCAACGAACAAATTCACAATGATGTGATTAGCAAGGTTATCAAGGAAGTTATTCCAGCATCTTACTTGGATGAGCAAACCAAATTCTTCATCAATCCAACTGGTCGCTTTGTAATCGGTGGACCTCAAGGGGACTCAGGCTTGACTGGTCGTAAGATCATCGTGGATACCTATGGTGGCTACTCTCGTCATGGTGGAGGTGCCTTCTCTGGTAAGGATGCGACTAAAGTGGACCGTTCAGCTTCTTATGCAGCTCGCTACATTGCCAAGAACATAGTTGCAGCAGGTCTTGCTAAGAAGGCAGAAGTTCAATTGGCCTACGCTATCGGTGTGGCGCAGCCTGTTTCTGTTCGTATCGATACTTTTGGTACAGGAACAGTAGCTGAAAGCAAGCTTGAAAAAGCAGCGCGTCAAATCTTTGACCTTCGCCCTGCAGGAATTATTCAAATGCTGGATCTCAAACGCCCAATTTACCGTCAAACAGCGGCTTATGGACACATGGGACGTACAGATATTGACCTTCCATGGGAACGTTTGGACAAGGTAGACGCTTTGAAAGAAGCTGTGAAATAAAAAAGATTGGTAGTATACAACTACCAATCTTTTTTGCAAAAAAAAACCAGCTTTTGGCTGGTCTTCTTATTTTATAGGGATTGAAATCTCAATCAATTTATCTGAATAAAGCGTCTTGATATTGGCTTCATCAATGCTTCCTTTATCGATTTTACGTTTTAAGAAGAAGTCTTGGATGGTTTCGATTTCAGGTTCACGAATAGCACGGTGTTTGTTGGAAATGAGGATTTCATAGTGAAGCGGGGCCTGTGTGAAAACTACATCTGTGTTTCCAGCAGAATAGACCTCGACAAGAGTTGCGTCTGTGCTTTCTAATTGGCTTTTAACAAGTTGCGAGTGTGAGTTTGTCGTATTGATAAGCTTCATAACAGTTCCTCCGATTTTCTAACTCTATTATAGCACTTTTTGGATAAAATCGTGTATTTTAGCCAATTCCATGCTGGATTTTCCAAGCTTCAATTCCCCATTTATGGCTACCACGTTTGAGCTTTTCAATAGCCTCGTCAATAGGGAACCAAGCAATATGATTAAAATCTTCCAATGGTTTTTGTGCTTCTTTGAAAGAAATAGCTTCATAGAGATACGCTGGATTGTAGTAGTAGGTATCACGGTGGCGAGAGTAGAAATACTCATCAGCTTGTCCATAATAGGTTCCAATCTCAGCTGTAAAGCCAAGTTCTTCGATTAGTTCTCTCTTCAGTGCTTCTTGATGATCTTCGCCTGCTTCAATCTCTCCACCTGGCAAGAACCAAGCACCATTGGGAGCTTGAACTAAAACGATTTGTTTTTTTTCAGGATCAGGAATAACTGCGTAAACACCATAGCGGTGCTGGTAGGTCACATTCTCTTTTTTTTCACCAAAAGTGGGATTTTCCATTGTATTTTCCTCATTCTCTAGTATCTTTATTATTATCATAATGGACGAGGGGCAAGCTGTCAAGAATAAACCAACGAACTTGTGCAGAAAAAGCTACTTTGTTTGGATTAATATTTGTCTCGTTAAACTTTCTAGACCTAGTACTATAACTGGTATAATGAAAGAGAGGTGATTTTATGGTAGAATCAAGACTATTTCGTATCCTATATCTACTTTTAGAAAAAGGTAGTACAACGGCTCCTGAATTAGCCCGATTATTTGAAGTATCTGTACGAACGATTTATCGTGATATTGAGCGGTTGAGTATGGCGGGGATTCCCATTTATTCGATACCTGGGAAGGCGGGCGGAATCTTTTTAATGAAGAACTTTGTTCTGGATCGCACTTTGGTATCTGAGGATGAAAAAATAGAACTTCTGTCAGCTTTGCAAGGGATTCAAGCCCTGACTGATGAAAGGCAAGACCTGTTGCTTGAAAAGTTGGAATCTATTTTTCAAGTTTCTCCCAGCCCTTGGATAGAAGTAGACTTGACTGACTGGAGAAAGCGAGAAGGTCAAAAAGAATTATTTGATAACATCAAACATGCTATTCTAGAGAAAAGGCGACTGGTAATCACTTATCTGGGTGGGAGTGGTCAGAAAACGGTTCGTACAGTTGAACCCTTTAGACTCGTATTTAAAAAGAGAGATTGGTACCTTCATGCCTACTGTTGTTTGAAGGAAGAGTGGCGTTTTTTCAAATTGTCTAGAATTAGAAACTATCACCTAACAACTGAAACTGTGAAGCAGAAAAATGTGGAGGATTGGGTTGATGGTTCAGATCAAGTGGCACATCAAATCGAAGTTTCCTTGAAGTTTAGTCCCAAGCTTGCTTTCCGGGTTTATGAAGATTTTTCAGAAGATGAGATTAGCTTGGGGAAAGATGGGTGTTATTATGTCAAGACAGTCCTACCAGAGCATGAAAGTATGTATACTTACCTCCTGTCTTATCTAGATGGGGTGGAAATACTCGCCCCCAATCATCTAAAGAAGGGATTTCTTTCTAAATTAGAAAAAATCCAAAAACTTTACAAACCTGGACAAAAGGTGTCAAGGTTTTAATGCTATACTAGAGATAGAAAGGAGAAGAACCAAATGAAATACGAATGGAGAAAAGAAGCGAAAGCTCTTTATCAAGTGAAGGCTAGGCCCACTATCTTGCAGGTACCTGGTCAATCCTATATCGTAATCGATGGTAAAGGTGATCCAAATCAAGAAGATTTTTCAGAATGCGTAGGGACCTTATATGCCTTAGCCTATGCGATAAAGATGAAGTATAAAAAAGATCCTCTGGATGAGGTTTACACTGATTTTACTGTCTTTCCTTTAGAAGGTGTATGGAAAAAGGAGAAGGAAGGAGAACTGGTGAAAAGTGAGCTTTCTTATAGCATTATGATTGGGCAACCCGGTTTTATTACGAGAGAACTATTTGAAAAAGCTTTGGAAGAGGTCATAATCAAGAAGCCAAATATTCTCTATGAGGCAATTCGTTTTGAAAAAATAGAAGAAGGTCAAAGTCTTGCCATGCTTCATGTAGGACCTTTTGATACAGAAAATGAGACTTTTGCAGAGATGGAGCATTTTTGTCAACTTCATAAACTCAAAAGAACTTCGGAAGTCCACCGAGAAATTTATCTCAATAACCTTCATCGAACGGAGCCAAGCAAATTGAAAACAATTCTTCGCTATCAAGTTCAAGAAGAGAATTAAAAAAAGAACAGGAAATCTTGTTTCCTGTTCTTTTTATGAGATTTATTCTTCTCTTTCAGAAGCAATCTCTTCTGTTTTTTCAGTTTTTTTGGCAGATTTGATTTGAATATTGCCATTGCTTGTCATAACTGCCTTGAGGTCTTTCTCACTTGGGTTTTCAAGGTAGTAGTCTGTGATGGCATCCTCGATATGGTCTTGAATGGTGCGGCGGAGTGGGCGCGCCCCCATTTTTGGATCATATCCCAAGTCAACCAACTTTTCCTTGACCTTGTCAGTCACATCGAGGTGGATATTGTTGCTAGAGAGGCGTTTGTTGACATCCGCTAGCATGAGTTCGACGATTTGGAGAAGGTTGTCCTTGCTGAGAGGTTTAAATTCGATAATGCCGTCAAAACGGTTCATAAACTCTGGACTAAAGAAGTTGCCGAGTTCACCGAGAACAGAGTTGGTTCGACCCTCACGAGCAGCTCCAAAACCAACGCTGGCTTCGGCCTTACCAGTACCCGCATTTGAGGTCATGATAATGATAGCATCCTTAAAGCTAACTGTTCGTCCTTGCCCATCAGTCAAACGACCATCGTCCAAGACTTGAAGGAACATGTGCATCACATCTGGGTGGGCTTTCTCGACCTCATCAAGAAGGATGAGTGAGTAAGGATTGCGACGAACTTTTTCAGTCAGTTGACCAGCTTCGTCATAGCCTACATAGCCTGGAGGGGCACCGACTAATTTAGCCACACTGTGTTTTTCCATGTATTCACTCATATCAAAGCGAATCATACTGTCAGCAGAACCAAAAAGTTCAATGGCTAGTTGTTTGGAAAGTTCTGTTTTACCGACACCAGTTGGTCCGACAAAGAGGAAACTTCCGATTGGACGGTTAGGAGTTCCAAGACCAACACGATTACGACGGATGGCTTTGGCAATCTTATCGACAGCTTCATCTTGACCAATGACATGAGCTTTGAGGTCGTCTGCTAGATGGATGAGTTGAGACTGTTCTTTTTCTTTGAGTTCTCCAACAGGGATATTGGTTTTTTGCTCAATGATATGTTCGATTGTTTTTTCGCTGATGATTGGAGTATCCTGATCGGTCACCTTGTTCTTTTGCATTTCTTTGTACTTGGCAATCTGATCGCGGAAATAAGCAGCCTTTTCAAAGTCTTCCTCTCGTGTAGCTTGCGCCTTGAGATTTTCAGCTTCAATTAAACGCTGATCAATCACTTTAGGATCAACAAAGTTCAGTGTCAGATTCATCTTTGAACCGGCTTCGTCCAAAAGGTCAATAGCCTTGTCAGGTAAGAAGCGGTCTTGGATATAGCGGTTGGAAAGATTTGCAGCAGCTTCGATAGCAGCATCAGTATACTTGACGTGATGGTAGTCTTCGTATTTCTTTTGAACCCCTTTGAGGATGATAATGGTTTCTTCGACAGTTGGTTCATCTACCTTGACAGGCTGCATACGGCGCTCTAGAGCAGCATCTTTTTCAATGATGCGGTATTCATTGAGAGTAGTGGCACCAACCATTTGCAATTCACCACGGGCAAGAGCAGGTTTGAGGATATTTCCTGCATCCATATTGCCATCGCCAGCAGATCCTGCACCAACAATTTCATGGATTTCATCGATAAAGAGAATGATATCCTCGCGTTCGCGGATTTCTTCCATGAGTTTTTGCATACGTTCTTCAAATTGGCCTCGAATCCCTGTTCCTTGGACTAGACTGACCACATCCAGACGGATGACCTGCTTGCCTTGGAGTTTATGAGGAACATCGCCATCGACAATCTTCTGAGCTAAACCTTCGACAACGGCTGTTTTACCAACACCTGGTTCTCCGATAAGGACAGGATTGTTCTTGGTTCGACGGTTGAGGATTTCGATAACGCGGATAATCTCCTCATCTCGACCAATAACAGGGTCAATATCTCCTCGACGAGCTATTTCAGTCACGTTGATACCATATTCCTCTAGGAGTCCTCTTTCTTGGCTAGGAGGTGTTTGAAGCGGGCCTCGGTTTTGAGGTCCATAACCACCGTTTCCTCCATATCCCCCACCAGATTGAGTTGGAGGGACGTTATTTGAAGAAGGTTTGAAATTGTTCAAATCATTGAAAAAGTCGCCGAAAGGATCAAAGTCACGATTGTTTAGGTCAGTCATTCCTTTAAAGAGGGTATTGTTTGGGTCTGTTTTGATAATTTTATAGCAATTTTGACAGAGATCAATTTGCTTTTGCTGTCCATTGATATTGGTATACAGATGAATTGTTGAGTCGTTAATTTTACAGTTTTGACAGAGCATACATCTACCTCATTTCATTCTTATTCTTGGCCTAAGAAAAAAGGTCAAAAATAGTCAAAGTTTTATACTCTCATTATAGCATGATTAAGGTGTAAAGCAAGTAAAAAGATTGGGAAGTGGTCGTTTTTAAAAGAGGGATTTATGGAGAATCCAGCGACATTGGAGGTAAGAAAAAATCCCATTTGTGGTGACAAAAAGGATTCTCATTCATCGGGACTTACTGCCCGCTGTTTTTATATTAGTAAAGGAGTTCGTAGATCTCCATTGCAATCAAATCAATGCTATCAAAGGTATAAGTTTCACGAGCCTCTACATCGCGAAGGGTGAAGAGTGATCCGTTTTCTTCGTCGTGGCTGTATGCAACTTCTGCGACGACAACTCCTTCACGTTCAAAATTACGTTTTAGATTTCCGCCATCTTTTGTCATAGCTTCTAGGCGGTTGATGATTCTAACCAAATGTGATTCCATTATGATTCTCCTCCATTTCTTATCGTTACTATTTTACCATAAACAAGAGGTAGTTGACTAGAAAAAAACTGTGATTTCTCTCTATTTCTCTATTCTATCAAGTTAATTGTTAAAATTAGGGGAAAAAGGATTGCATTTTAATTCAATTCATGTTATAATCATACAATCTAACACATAGAAAGTTGATCGAATATGAATTTTTCTTTTTTACCAAAGTATTTACCTTATTTTAATTATGGTGCTCTTGTCACGGTAGTGATTTCAATTCTGGTAGTCTTTTTTGGTACCATTCTAGGTGTCTTATTGGCCTTTGCTCAACGTTCACGTTTTAAACCTCTTGTCTGGTTTGCAAATGTGTATGTATGGATTTTCCGTGGTACTCCAATGATGGTTCAGATTATGATTGCCTTTGCTCTTATGCATATCAACGCTCCAACTATCCAAGTGGGGATTTTAGGAGTTGATCTTTCTCGTTTGATTCCTGGTATTCTGATTATTTCTATGAACAGTGGAGCTTACGTTTCAGAAACTGTTCGTGCGGGGATCAATGCGGTTCCTAAAGGGCAGTTAGAGGCCGCTTACTCTCTTGGTATTCGTCCGAAAAATGCCATGCGTTATGTCATTTTGCCACAAGCTATCAAGAATATTCTTCCAGCTCTGGGAAATGAATTTATCACCATTATCAAGGATAGTTCCCTCTTGTCGGCAATTGGGGTGATGGAGTTGTGGAATGGTGCAACGACTGTAGCGACAACAACTTATTTACCGTTGACTCCCCTTTTATTTGCAGCCTTTTACTATTTGATTATGACCTCTGTTTTGACAGTGGCGTTGAAAGCATTTGAAAAACATATTGGACAAGGAGACAAGAAATAATGACAGAAACCTTGATTAAAATTGAAGAACTACATAAGTCTTTTGGGAAAAATGAAGTTTTAAAAGGCATCAACCTTGAGATTAAACGAGGAGAAGTTGTGGTCATTATCGGTCCGTCAGGGAGCGGGAAATCAACCCTCCTTCGTTCGATGAATCTACTTGAAGAAGCAAGTAAAGGCAAGGTTATCTTTGAAGGAGTTGATATCACAGATAAGAAAAATGACCTTTTTGCCATGCGTGAAAAGATGGGCATGGTATTCCAACAATTCAACCTCTTTCCCAATATGACAGTGATGGAAAATATCACTTTATCACCAATTAAAACCAAAGGTGAAAGCAAGGAAGTTGCGGAGAAAAGAGCACAGGAACTGTTAGAAAAAGTTGGCTTGCCAGACAAGGCGACGGCCTATCCACAGAGTTTGTCAGGTGGTCAGCAACAACGGATTGCCATTGCACGTGGACTTGCTATGGAACCAGATGTTTTGCTCTTTGATGAGCCGACTTCAGCACTAGACCCTGAGATGGTTGGTGAGGTTCTAGCTGTTATGCAAGACCTCGCTAAATCAGGGATGACCATGGTGATTGTGACTCATGAAATGGGCTTTGCGCGTGAGGTAGCAGACCGTGTTATCTTTATGGCGGATGGAGTTGTTGTCGAAGATGGAACACCAGAGGAGATTTTCGATCAAACAAAAGAACAACGGACCAAGGAATTTTTGAGTAAGGTTTTGTAAGACCTCATTTTTAGAAGAAATGGAGTAGGCATCATGGCTTCCAGTAAAGAATATTTAGATTTTATTCTCGAACAGCTATCAGAGCTAGAGGAGATGAGTTATCGTCCAATGATGGGAGAGTATATCCTTTATTATCGTGGAAAGATTATTGGAGGAATCTACGATAATCGTTTGTTACTGAAGCCTGTGAAGGTGGTCTTGGATCAACTGGGACAGACTAGGTTTGAACGTCCTTATGAAGGAGCTAAGGAGATGATTTTACTAGACGACCTTGAAGATAAGTCATTTCTAGCGAAACTAATCAAGGATATGTATGAAGTCTTACCGGCTCTAAAAGTTAAAAAGAAAGCATGACAGATTTGCCTATATAAATAGGCGCTAAAAGCTCGACAAGAGCTTTTTCTTATAGTTTCAAACTATAAGCTCTATTAGTCAAGAAATGTTAGAATGACAAGGTATTTTTTGTTATAATAGGGGATATCTGATAGAAAAGAGAAGAGATATGGCACAGATTATTGATGGGAAGGCTCTTGCGGCTAAGTTACAAGGACAGTTGACTGAAAAGACGGCCAAACTAAAAGAAGAAACAGGTTTAGTTCCAGGCTTGGTGGTGATTTTGGTTGGAGATAATCCAGCCAGCCAAGTCTACGTCCGTAACAAGGAACGTTCAGCCCGGGCTGCTGGTTTCCGTAGTGAAGTAGTGCGAGTTCCAGAGACCATTACCCAAGCGGAATTGTTAGACTTGATTTCCAAATACAATCAAGATCCAGCTTGGCATGGGATTTTAGTCCAGTTACCTTTGCCAAAACATATTGACGAAGAGGCAGTTTTATTAGCCATTGACCCCGAAAAAGACGTGGATGGTTTCCATCCCCTAAACATGGGTCGCCTCTGGTCTGGTCATCCAGTTATGATTCCTTCAACACCTGCAGGAATTATGGAGATGTTTCATGAGTATGGGATTGACTTGGAAGGTAAAAATGCGGTTGTCATCGGTCGTTCAAATATTGTTGGAAAACCCATGGCTCAGCTTCTTTTGGCTAAAAATGCGACTGTGACCTTGACCCACTCACGCACCCATCATCTTGCCAAGGTGGCTGCTAAGGCAGATATTCTAGTGGTTGCTATCGGTCGCGCTAAGTTTGTGACTGCTGACTTTGTCAAACCAGGAGCGGTTGTCATTGACGTTGGGATGAACCGAGATGAAAATGGCAAGCTTTGTGGAGATGTTGATTATGATGCTGTTGCACCACTTGCCAGCCACATCACACCTGTACCGGGTGGAGTTGGCCCTATGACGATTACCATGCTAATGGAGCAAACCTATCAGGCAGCGCTTCGAACACTAAACAAGGACTAGGAAGATGAAATTCGTATTTGACCTGGATGGAACGCTATCTTTTGACTACATGACCATAGATGAGGAGATTCAGCAGGTTCTTTTAAAGGCTGAAGATTATGGGCATGAGCTTGTGTTTGCCTCAGCTCGCTCTTATCGGGATTGTTTGGGCTTGTTGGGTCCTGTACTCAGTCAGCGTTTGGTTATAGGTTTGAATGGTGGCGTAGCCTATTATCTGGGGAAAGCTATCTATGAAAGAAATCTCGATGCTAGAGTTTATCAGGCGCTAGTGGATTATTGCCAGACCTACAATCTCCCTTTCTTTGTGGACGATTGCTTTGACTATAGTGGTCAGATTGTAGAGAAGATTCCATTTATTTCCAGTGTGGATCCCCTAAAGGTAGCTCGTCATCAGAAACTCGAGGACTTAGGTACTCCGATTAAGGTAGTCGTTTATATGGGTGACCATGAGGAGTTGCTTGATGATCTGCTTGGTCAGCTAGAAAGACTAGGACAGGCTCATCTCTCCTATCATGCGCATGAAAAGTGCCTTTATGTTAATCCCTTGGATACTCATAAGGCGACAACTGTTGAAAAGTTATGTGGGGAGAACTTCATCGCTTTTGGAAATGACCAAAACGATATTGAACTATTTAAAACGTCTCTCTATTCTGTCCAGATAGGAGATTTTGCTGGCCTTACTCCATATGCAGATGACACGTTAGAGCTAAAAGGAGAACCTTCTCCAGCAGTAGCAGCTAAAATCTTACAGACTTTTGCGGAATTTAAGGGAAAATAGATAGAAGGAGGTTTGCCCCTCCTTTTGTAGTATAATGGAGTGAGAGGGAAAAACGATGAAAGTGATTGATCAAGCCTTACTAGAAAAAGTCATTATTGAACGTTCTCGTACCAGTCATAAAGGAGACTATGGCCGTCTGCTCTTGCTTGGTGGAACCTATCCTTATGGAGGTGCTATCATCATGTCAGCCATTGCAGCTGTAAAAAGCGGCGCTGGTTTGGTGACTGTTGGCACGGATAAGGAGAATATTCCGGCTCTGTACAGTCATTTACCTGAGGCCATGGCATTTTCTCTTCAAGACCAGCAATTGTTAAAAGAGCAGTTGGAAAAGGCAGAAGTTGTCTTGCTAGGTCCGGGTTTGCGAGAGGATGCATTTGGAGAAGAACTCGTAAAACGGGTCTTTGACAGCCTTAGAAAAGACCAGATTTTGATTGCAGATGGCGGTGCTTTGGGCATCTTAGCAAACGGCCAGTTACCGTTTCCTTCCAGTCAGCTCATCCTAACTCCCCACCAAAAGGAATGGGAAAGATTATCTGGTACAGCTCTTGACCATCAAAATACAGAGACGACTGCTAGGGCTCTTTCATCTTTTCCACAAGGAACGATTCTAGTCGAGAAGGGGCCAGCAACTCGTATCTGGCAAGCTGGCAAACCTGAATACTATCAGTTACAGGTTGGAGGCCCCTATCAAGCAACTGGTGGGATGGGAGATACTCTGGCTGGGATGATTGCAGGTTTTGCAGGTCAGTTTGACCAAGTCAGTCTCTATGAAAGAGTGGTGGCAGCGACTCATCTGCACTCAGCCATTGCTCAAGAACTAGCTCAAGAAAACTACCTTGTCTTGCCAACAGAAATTAGCAAGCTACTCTCAAAAACAATGAAAAAAATATCTCAAAAAGGCAACTAATTCCTTGGTTGTCTTTTTATGTTGATGTAGCTTTGTTAATAAGGTTTTCAAATACCTCAGAATCAGGAATCAACTGCTGAACTTGCGTGAAATTCTCACTTTTAAGGTCTGGGTTTTTACTCAAACTCACAAGGAAAGTGAGATTGTTATCAAAGTTGAGGGGTGTCAAATCATGCTTTTTTTGATATAATTTTTAATGATGAATGCGAGAAATGATCGGTATGTGGTCGTTGATTTAGAGGCGACCAGCACCGGAAGCAAGGCAAAAATTATTCAAGTAGGCATTGTGGTGATTGAGAATGGTGAAATCATCGATCAGTATGCGACTGATGTCAATCCCCACGAACCCTTGGATTCTCATATCAAAGAATTAACAGGTCTGACCGATCAACGCTTGGCTGCGGCACCAGAGTTTTCTCAGGTGGCCGGAAAAATTTTTGAATTGGTTAAGGACGATATTTTTGTTGCGCATAATGTACAGTTTGATGCCAACCTTCTTGCAGAATTTCTCTTTTTTGAAGGATATGAATTGCGTACACCTCGGGTGGATACAGTTGAGCTTGCCCAAGTTCTGTATCCTCAGTTTGAAAAGTATAACTTAGGTATCCTTTGTCAAGAGTTGGGCATTGAGCTGGAACATGCCCATACTGCCCTGTCAGATGCTCAGGCAACAGCTGAACTCTTGCTTTACATGCGTCAAAAACTTTTTGAGCTACCAAAAGGGCTTTTAGAAAGCTTGTTAAACCTTGCAGACAACCTTCTCTATGAAAGTTATCTGGTGATTGAGGAGGTCTATCAGCAACAATCTCTCTTGTCTTCGCCAGACTTGATGGAACTTCATGGACTTTTCCTCAGAAAGGAAAGCAAAGCCTTAGTCCCACGAAAGTTATCCAAAGACTTTGCTAAAAACATTTCTTTATTGGGGCTGGAGGAGCGTCCGCAACAGTTGGAATTTGCGGAGAAGATTGAGCACTTATTGGAAGAACACCAGACTTCCTTTATCCAAGCCCAAACGGGACTGGGCAAGACTTATGGTTATCTCCTCCCAGCTTTGAACTTGGAGAGTCAAGCAGGTATCCTAGTGAGTGTTCCGACCAAAATTCTTCAAAATCAGATTATGCAAGAAGAAGGTCAGCGCTTAAAAGAGGTCTTCCATCTGGAAATTCATAGTCTCAAGGGTCCTCAAAATTACTTGAAATTGGATGCTTTTCATCAAATTCTCCATCGACCGGAGTCCAATCGCCTTTTTACACGCTTTAAAATGCAACTGCTCATCTGGCTAACGGAGACAGAGACTGGTGATTTAGACGAAATCGGGCAACTTTATCGCTATCAGCACTTTCTGCCTGAACTAGTCCACGATGGCAAGCTTTCAAAGAAAAGTTTATTTGCTACAGAGGATTTTTGGAAACGAGGGCAGGAAAAGGTCAAGACCAGTCGTGTTCTTCTGACCAATCATGCCTATCTGGTCACTCGTTTGGAGGACAATCCAGAGTTTGTCGATAACCGTTTGCTGATCTTGGATGAAGTACAAAAAATGCTGCTAGCTCTCGAAAATCTAGCCCAGCAGGCTTATCGCCTTGAGGAACTTGTAACCCAGCTTGATAAGTCCATAGAGTCAGAGGAAGATTTGGTTCAGAAGCGCTTGCTTGAGAGTATTGGCTTTGAATGTCGTTACTTGATAGAGCACTACCAGTCAGGCCTTAAGAATGGAAAGTGGTTGGATTCTCTCGAACACTTGCGCCAGCATTTTTCGGAGTTAGCTCTCCCAGAGTATCGAGAGCTTGCAAACTTTTTCACCTCGGACCGTGAATTTTGGCTTGCTATAGCCGAGAAATCGAGCAATGATGTCTTGATTTGTTCAAGTAAAAAAGGCCGCTTTATACTAGCAGATTTATTGCCAGAAGATTGTAGGCTCCTAGGAGTATCGGCCACTCTTGAAATCAGCAACCGGGTTTCCTTAGCAGATTTATTGGGATTTCCAGACGCTCCGCTTGTTAGGCTTGATGTAGCAAAACAGGAGCAACAAGAAGTCTTTCTAGTCAATGATTTTCCTCTTGTGACAGAAGTTTCGCCTTTTGACTATGCTAGTGAAGTGGCTTCTGTCATTCGAAGCTTACAAGCCTTTCAAGAACCCTTATTGGTTTTGTTTACCTCAAAAGAGATGTTGCTGGCAGTTTCGGACCTGCTCGACCAACCGCATCTAGCTCAGTATAAAAATGGGGAACCAAGCCAACTGAAAAAACGTTTTGAAAAAGGTGAACGTCAGATCTTGCTTGGAACAGGCAGTTTCTGGGAAGGAGTTGATTTTTCAACCCATCCTTGCGTGATTCAAGTGATTCCGAGATTGCCTTTCCAAAATCCCCAAGAACCGTTAACCAAAAAACTAAACCAAGAGCTGCGTCAAGAAGGGAAAAATCCTTTTTATGATTATCAGTTACCGATGGCGATTATTCGGTTAAAGCAGGCCCTTGGTCGTACTGTTAGACGGTCTGACCAAGGTTCGGTTGCTGTGATTTTAGACAGTCGTGTCGTCAGCAAGCGTTATGGCAAACAAATCGCTCAAGCCTTGTCAAAAGAAAGGACTGTTCAGGTCCTTTCTAGAGACCAGCTAGAGCCTGCTGTAGCTGATTTTCTCCAATCTCGTCGCAATAGAATGAAAGAAAAATCCCAGAAAGAGAAAAGGTAAAAAATATGAAACGTTCACTCGACTCTCGAGTCGATTATAGCCTTCTCCTACCAGTGTTTTGTTTACTGGTGATTGGAGTAGTGGCCATTTATATAGCAGTTAGTCATGACTATCCAAATAATGTATTACCAATTCTAGGTCAGCAAATCGCTTGGATTTCCTTGGGGCTTGTCATTGGATTTGTGGTCATGTTCTTTAATACCGAGTTTTTATGGAAGGTGACTCCCTATCTTTATGGTCTAGGGTTGGCTTTGATGGTTCTCCCTCTTGTTTTCTTCAATCCAAATCTTGTAGCGTCAACAGGTGCCAAGAACTGGGTATCGATTGGTGGAACGACACTTTTCCAGCCATCGGAATTCATGAAGATTTCCTATATCTTGATGTTGGCTCGAGCCATTGTAAGATTCACTCAAAAACACAAGGAATGGCGACGGACTATTCCCTTGGATTTCCTATTGATTGGTTGGATGATCGCCTTTACCATACCAGTCTTGCTCCTCTTAGCCCTACAAAGTGATCTGGGGACTGCCTTGGTCTTTGTAGCTATTTTTTCCGGTATGGTTCTCCTTTCAGGTGTTTCGTGGAAGATTATCATTCCGGTCTTTGTGACAGGAGTGACTGCAGTTGCAGGCTTCATGGCCATCTTTATAAGCAAGGATGGACGTGCCTTCTTGCATCAGATTGGGATGCCAACTTACCAGATTAACCGCATCTTGGCTTGGCTCAATCCCTTTGACTTTGCGCAAACAACGACTTACCAACAGGCGCAGGGACAAATTGCGATTGGAAGTGGTGGCTTGTTTGGACAAGGTTTCAATGTGTCCAATCTCCTCATTCCAGTACGTGAAAGTGATATGATTTTTACCGTAATTGCTGAAGACTTTGGCTTCATTGGTTCGGTCTTTGTCGTTGCTTTATACTTGCTTCTTATTTACCGGATGTTGAAGATTACGCTCAGGTCAAATAACCAGTTCTACACCTACATTTCGACTGGATTTATCATGATGTTGCTCTTCCATATCTTTGAAAATATCGGTGCCGTGACAGGCTTACTTCCTTTGACAGGGATTCCTCTGCCTTTCATCTCTCAAGGGGGCTCCGCAATTATTAGCAACCTCATTGGTGTCGGTCTCCTCTTGTCTATGAGTTACCAGACCAATCTAGCAGAAGAGAAAAGTGGAAAAGTTCCATTCAAACGAAAGAAAGTCGTCCTAAAACAAATCAAATAAGGAGGCCACTATGGCAACAGTAGCAGTTATTTTAGCCCAGGGTTTTGAAGAAATTGAAGCCTTGACAGTAGTTGATGTCTTGCGTCGAGCAAACATTTCTTGTGATATGGTAGGATTTGAAGAGCAGGTGACAGGGTCACATGACATTCAGGTAAAAGCTGACCGTATCTTTGATGGTGATTTGTCCGACTATGACTTGGTAGTTCTTCCAGGTGGTATGCCAGGCTCAGCTCACCTACGGGATAATCCAGCCCTCATTTCACAGATTAAAGCCTTTGACCAAGCTGGAAAGAAAATTGCTGCCATCTGTGCAGCCCCAATTGCTCTTCATCAAGCAAGTATCCTGAAAGACAAGCACTTTACTTGTTATGACGGAGTTCAGGAGCAAATTACTGACGGAATTTATCAAAAGCAAACCGTGGTTGTGGATGGTAATCTAACAACTAGCCGAGGACCATCAACCGCACTTGCCTTTGCCTATGAGTTGGTAGAGCAGTTGGGAGGAGATGCTGAAAGTTTACGAGTCGGCATGCTCTATCGAGATGTCTTTGGAAATCAACAGTAAAACGAGAGTTCGGCTCTCGTTTTTTAATTTACTCCATTTCTAAAAAATGTTTCATATGATTGTCTTACGCTTTTATATCAATCTTTTATAAATCAATCAAGCTTTGTCTAGCATAAGAAGGAAATCTATCTCTAGAAATGTTAGTGGTTTCAAGTTGTTAGATAGAATACTTCAGATTGTTACTGAAATCAAAAGATTCTTGAAAAAGATAGAATATTCAACAAATGCTATATTAAACGGTCTTATCATGCGAATTAATCTGCTTGTATTAATTTGAAATATAAAGTACTTTCTCTGTAATGTAATTGAAACATGTTACTAGTATATTAAAATTAGTCAGAATTTTTTGCATATACGAAACTGGGGGAGTGATATGTTGGAAACTTTTGGAAAAATATTCAAAGTCATTAGAGAATCAAAAAAAATGTCCCTGAAAGAGGTAGCTGCTGGTGATATTTCCGTGGCTCAGCTATCCCGTTTTGAACGGGGAGTCAATGGGATCACACTTGATTCTTTTTATTGCTGTTTAAAAAATATGGCCGTTTCCCTAGAGGAGTTTCAGTATGTTTACCATAATTACATTGATTCAGATGATGTGCTGTTCTCAAAAAAAGTAGCTGATGCATATCAGGAAAACAATGTTGTCAAGCTCCAAAATATTTTGTCAAGCTCAGAAGCTTTGACTGAACAGTTTCCTGAGAAGAAAAACTATAAACTCAATACGATCATTGTCAGGGCTCTCTTGTCCTCCTGTTGCTCAGATTTTCAGATTAGCAAGAAGGATATTGAATTTCTGACGGATCATCTCTTTTCTGTTGAGGAGTGGGGACGTTATGAACTCTGGCTTTTTACAAACAGTGTTGATTTGATGACCTTGGAAACGCTGGAAACCTTCGCTAGTGAGATGATCAATCGTACCCAGTTTTATAACAACCTACCTGAAAATCGCCGCCGTATTATCAAGATGCTACTTAATGTCATTAGTGTCTGTATAGAAGGGAACCACCTGCTAGTTGCTATGAGGTTTCTCAATTATCTCGACCACTCTAAAATTCCTGAAACAGATCTATATGATCGAACGCTGATTAAGTATCATAGGGCTCTCTACTCCTACAAGGTTGGGAATACCAATGCTCTCAGTGACATCGAGCAATGCCTATCTTTTTTTGAATTTTTAGATTCCTTTGGTGTTGCCCAAAAGCTTAAAGAACAGTTTGAAAGAATTTGCCTTTCATAGTTGTAGATGTGCAACAAAAAATGATCATTTTGAAAAATATACTAGAATAAGAGCATAACTTTATACTAAATTCAGAAGGAGGCTTTATGATGGAGAAAAAGATTCATTATAAGATGCATAAAGTTAAGAAAAACTGGGTAGCCATTGCTTTGACTACCTTGGCCCTTATTGTAGCACCAAAGGTACTTGGTCTAGAACCAGGCGTTGTCCATGCGGATGATGTAAAGCAGGTTGTAGTTCAAGAACCTGCTACAGCTCAGACTAGTGGTTCGGGTCAGCAAACTCCAGCCCAAGCTAAAATAGCATCTGAGCAAGAAGCAGAAAAAGTAACCCCTGCAGACAAGGTGACAGACGATGTTGCTGCTAGTGAAAAGCCTGCTAAACCAGCAGAAAATACAGAAGCAACAGTTCAAACCAATGCTCAAGAGCCTGCTAAACCAGCAGATACGAAAGAAGCATCTACAGAAAAGGCTGCTGTTGCTGAAGAAGTTAAAGCTGCTAATGCAATCACAGAAACTCCTAAAACTGAAGTAGCAGACCAGAATAAACAAGCAAGGCCAACAACTGCCCAAGACCAAGAAGGCGACAAACGAGAAAAAACGGCTGTTGAAGACAAGATTGTTGCAAATCCAAAGGTTGCAAAGAAAGATCGCTTGCCCGAACCTGCTCAAAAACAAGGAGCAGTGGCTGAAAGAATGGTGGCAGATCAGGCTCAACCTGCACCTGTAAATGCTGACCATGATGATGATGTCCTATCTCATATTAAGACCATTGATGGTAAAAATTACTATGTTCAGGACGATGGTACAGTTAAAAAGAACTTTGCAGTTGAACTTAATGGGAGAATACTTTATTTTGATGCAGAAACTGGTGCCTTAGTTGATTCAAATGAATATCAGTTCCAACAAGGAACCAGCAGTCTCAATAATGAATTCTCTCAAAAGAATGCTTTTTACGGCACGACTGACAAGGATATCGAAACTGTAGACGGTTATTTGACAGCAGATAGCTGGTATCGTCCAAAGTTCATCTTAAAAGATGGAAAAACATGGACGGCTTCGACAGAAACAGACTTACGTCCCCTTTTGATGGCTTGGTGGCCTGATAAGCGTACTCAGATTAATTACCTCAACTATATGAACCAGCAAGGTCTGGGAGCAGGTGCTTTTGAAAACAAAGTTGAACAAGCTCTCCTGACAGGAGCTTCTCAGCAGGTTCAGCGCAAGATTGAGGAAAAAATTGGTAAAGAAGGCGATACCAAATGGTTGAGAACGCTGATGGGTGCCTTTGTCAAAACCCAGCCAAATTGGAATATCAAGTCAGAGTCTGAAACAACTGGTACTAAAAAGGACCACTTGCAGGGTGGAGCTTTGCTTTATACCAATAATGAGAAGAGCTCTCATGCTGACTCTAAGTTCCGTCTACTTAACCGTACCCCTACTAGTCAAACAGGTACACCTAAGTACTTCATTGACAAGTCAAATGGTGGTTATGAGTTCTTGCTCGCTAACGACTTTGACAACTCTAATCCAGCTGTTCAAGCCGAACAACTCAACTGGTTGCATTTTATGATGAACTTTGGAAGTATCGTAGCCAATGATCCGACTGCTAATTTTGATGGAGTTCGTGTCGATGCGGTGGACAATGTCAACGCAGACTTGCTCCAAATCGCATCTGACTACTTCAAGTCTCGCTACAAGGTGGGAGAAAGTGAAGAAGAAGCCATCAAGCATTTGTCTATCTTGGAAGCTTGGTCTGATAACGATCCTGACTACAACAAAGATACTAAAGGTGCTCAACTAGCAATTGACAACAAGCTACGCTTGTCCTTGCTTTATTCATTCATGCGTAATCTATCTATCCGTAGCGGAGTAGAGCCTACGATTACAAATAGTCTAAATGACCGTTCTTCTGAAAAGAAAAATGGCGAACGGATGGCTAACTATATCTTTGTTCGGGCTCATGACAGTGAAGTACAAACTGTTATTGCTGACATCATCCGAGAAAATATCAATCCAAATACGGATGGTTTGACCTTTACCATGGATGAACTCAAGCAAGCCTTCAAGATCTACAACGAAGATATGCGCAAGGCAGACAAGAAGTATACGCAGTTCAACATCCCAACTGCTCATGCCCTCATGCTCTCCAATAAAGACTCTATCACTCGGGTCTACTATGGTGACCTCTATACCGATGATGGTCAATACATGGAGAAAAAATCTCCTTACCACGATGCTATCGATGCCTTGTTGCGTGCTCGTATTAAGTATGTAGCAGGTGGACAAGACATGAAAGTCACATATATGGGTGTACCTCGTGAGGCTGATAAATGGTCTTACAATGGTATTTTGACTTCTGTGCGCTACGGTACTGGTGCCAATGAAGCAACAGATGAAGGAACAGCAGAAACTCGTACTCAAGGGATGGCTGTTATTGCTTCTAACAACCCTAACCTGAAACTGAACGAATGGGATAAACTGCAAGTCAATATGGGAGCAGCCCACAAGAATCAATACTATCGCCCTGTGCTTTTGACGACCAAAGATGGTATTTCCCGTTATCTAACTGACGAAGAAGTGCCGCAATCGCTCTGGAAGAAGACAGATGCTAATGGTATTTTAACCTTTGATATGAATGATATTGCAGGCTACAGCAATGTACAGGTTTCTGGATATCTGGCTGTTTGGGTACCAGTTGGCGCTAAGGCAGATCAGGATGCTCGTACAACAGCAAGCAAGAAGAAAAACGCTAGTGGTCAGGTCTACGAATCTAGCGCAGCCCTTGATTCTCAGTTGATTTACGAAGGCTTCTCTAACTTCCAAGACTTTGCAACCCGCGATGACCAATATACTAATAAAGTCATTGCTAAAAATGTCAACCTCTTCAAGGAATGGGGAGTAACTTCATTTGAGCTACCACCTCAGTATGTATCTAGCCAAGACGGTACTTTCTTAGATTCTATCATTCAGAATGGTTATGCCTTTGAAGACCGCTACGATATGGCGATGAGCAAGAACAATAAATATGGTTCTTTAAAAGATTTGCTCAATGCTCTTCGTGCGCTTCACAGTGTTAATATCCAAGCCATCGCGGACTGGGTACCAGACCAAATCTATAACCTACCAGGTAAGGAAGTGGTAACAGCAACACGTGTCAATAACTACGGAACCTACCGTGAAGGCGCAGAAATCAAGGAAAAACTCTATGTAGCTAATAGTAAGACTAATGGGACTGATTTCCAAGGTAAGTACGGTGGCGCCTTCTTAGATGAGCTCAAAGCTAAATATCCAGAGATCTTTGAACGAGTACAGATTTCCAATGGTCAAAAGATGACAACAGATGAGAAGATTACCAAGTGGTCGGCTAAGTACTTCAATGGTACCAATATCTTAGGTCGTGGTGCTTACTATGTTCTTAAAGACTGGGCTAGCAACGACTATCTTACTAACAAAAATGGCGAGATAGTATTGCCTAAGCAATTAGTTAATAAGAATGCTTACACAGGATTTGTTAGTGATGCCAATGGTACTAAGTTCTATTCAACTAGTGGTTATCAAGCTAAAAATTCCTTTATCCAAGATGAAAATGGAAATTGGTATTATTTCGATAAACGAGGTTATCTAGTAACAGGTGCTCATGAAATTGATGGCAAGCACGTTTATTTCTTGAAGAATGGTATTCAACTTCGTGATTCTATCCGTGAAGATGAAAATGGTAATCAGTACTACTATGATCAAACTGGTGCCCAAGTTCTCAACCGTTACTACACTACTGATGGTCAAAACTGGCGTTACTTTGATGCCAAGGGCGTTATGGCTCGAGGTCTTGTCAAGATAGGAGATGGACAGCAATTCTTTGATGAAAACGGCTATCAGGTTAAGGGCAAGATTGTGAGTGCTAAAGATGGCAAACTTCGTTACTTTGACAAGGATTCAGGAAATGCTGTTATCAATCGTTTTGCTCAAGGTGATAACCCAAGTGATTGGTACTATTTCGGAGCAGATGGAGTTGCAGTGACAGGTCTTCAAAAGATTGGTCAACAAACACTTTACTTTGATCAAGATGGTAAGCAAGTCAAGGGTAAAATCGTGACACTTTCGGATAAGAGTATCCGTTACTTTGATGCCAACTCAGGAGAAATGGCAGTCGGCAAGTTTGCAGAAGGTGCCAAGAACGAATGGTATTACTTTGACCAAACTGGAAAAGCAGTGACAGGCCTTCAAAAGATTGGCAAACAAACACTTTACTTTGACCAAGATGGTAAGCAAGTCAAGGGTAAAGTAGTAACTTTGGCTGATAAATCCATTCGTTACTTTGATGCCAATTCAGGAGAAATGGCAGTCGGCAAGTTTGCAGAAGGTGCCAAGAACGAATGGTATTACTTTGACCAAACTGGAAAAGCAGTGACAGGCCTTCAAAAGATTGGCAAACAAACACTTTACTTCGACCAAGATGGCAAGCAAGTCAAGGGTAAAATCGTGACACTTTCAGATAAGAGTATCCGTTACTTTGATGCGAACTCAGGAGAGATGGCAACCAACAAGTTTGTCGAAGGTTCCCAAAATGAGTGGTACTATTTTGACCAAGCTGGAAAAGCAGTGACAGGCTTGCAGCAGGTTGGTCAACAGACTCTCTATTTCACGCAAGACGGCAAGCAAGTCAAAGGAAAAGTTGTTGATGTGAATGGGGTTAGTCGATATTTCGATGCCAATTCAGGGGATATGGCTCGAAGCAAATGGATTCAACTTGAAGATGGAAGTTGGATGTATTTTGACCGCGATGGTAGAGGTCAAAACTTCGGAAGAAACTAATCGAATTTAGCTCAACAAAAATCAAACTTTATCTGATGATATACAAAAACGATAACTCCCTTAAAGGACGTTATCGTTTTTTGCCTGTTTGGAGAATAAATTACAATTGAAAAGAAAGATGGAATCATTGGAAACTGAAATGAATTAACAAGAGATTCCATATTGCAATAATCTTTTTCTACACTCTATTGTGGTATTCAAAGCAATGAGGATTCTATTTTTAAGGTTTGGAAATCCAAAAGCGTTTCGTTTGCGAATAATGACGCGGTTGTCAGTAGTTTCTATTTTTTAATTTGTACATTTGAGATAAGAAAGATTTTGCTTGATTATTCATAGAGGAGCTATTCTTCACAAAGAGGCTCCATCGATGCAATAGTGTTTTACTCTCTATAGAAATTATAGAGCCGAAAAATCTAGGAAATCATCGCTTTTTTCATAAAAAAATGGTATAATGAAGGGTATGAAATATCACGACTATATATGGGATTTAGGTGGTACCCTATTGGATAATTATGAGACTTCTACTGCAGCCTTTGTAGAAACCTTAGCCCAATATGGAATAGAGCAAGAACACGACCGAGTCTACGAAGCCTTGAAGGTTTCGACAGCTTTTGCCATCGAGAAGTTTGCACCAGATATCGAGGATTTTTTAGAGAACTATAAAGAAAATGAAGCGCGTGAGCTAGAAGATCCGGTTTTGTTTGAGGGAATTCCAGAATTACTCAAAGACATTTCGGACAAGGGTGGTCGCCATTTCTTGGTTTCTCATCGAAATGACCAAGTACTAGAACTTCTTGCTAAGACCCAGATAGCGAACTACTTCACCGAGGTGGTGACTGCCAGTTCTGGCTTTAAACGGAAACCAGATCCTGAGTCCATGATTTATTTACGTGATAAATATCATATTACATCTGGTTTGGTCATTGGTGACAGAAATATTGATGTAGAAGCAGGTAAAGCTGCTGGCTTAGATGCCTATCTTTTTAATAACGTTGCGACATTGAGACAAGCAATAGACATGTAAGAAAAGGGAAAAAATGACAGAAGAAATCAAAAATCAACAGGCACAGGATTATGATGCCAGTCAAATTCAAGTTTTGGAGGGACTTGAAGCTGTTCGTATGCGTCCAGGTATGTATATTGGATCAACTTCAAAAGAAGGTCTTCACCATCTAGTATGGGAAATCGTTGATAACTCAATTGACGAAGCCCTAGCTGGATTTGCCAGTCACATCCAAGTCTTTATAGAGCCAGATAATTCCATCACCGTTGTGGATGATGGGCGTGGAATTCCTGTTGATATTCAGGAAAAAACAGGACGTCCCGCTGTTGAGACCGTCTTTACAGTTCTTCACGCTGGAGGAAAATTCGGCGGTGGCGGATATAAGGTATCAGGTGGGCTCCACGGAGTAGGTTCATCAGTAGTAAACGCTCTTTCAACTCAACTAGATGTTCATGTTCACAAAAACGGTAAGATTCATTACCAAGAATACCGTCGTGGTCATGTTGTTGCTGATCTTGAGGTGGTTGGAGATACGGATAAAACGGGAACAACAGTTCACTTCACACCAGATCCAGAGATTTTTACAGAAACAACGACTTTTGATTTTGATAAATTAAACAAACGTATTCAAGAACTAGCCTTTTTGAACCGAGGTCTTCGAATCTCCATCACAGACAAGCGTGAAGGTCTCGAACAGACTAAACATTACCACTATGAGGGTGGGATTGCTAGCTACGTTGAATATATCAACGAGAACAAGGATGTGATCTTTGATACACCAATCTACACAGACGGTGAAATGGATGATATCACAGTTGAAGTAGCCATGCAGTACACAACGGGTTACCACGAAAACGTCATGAGTTTCGCCAATAACATTCACACCCATGAAGGTGGTACGCATGAGCAAGGTTTCCGTACAGCGCTGACACGTGTTATCAATGATTATGCCCGCAAAAATAAATTGCTAAAAGACAATGAAGATAACCTAACAGGAGAAGATGTTCGTGAAGGATTGACTGCTGTTATCTCTGTCAAGCATCCAAATCCGCAGTTTGAAGGACAAACCAAGACCAAACTGGGAAATAGCGAAGTAGTCAAGATTACCAATCGCCTCTTCAGCGATGCCTTCTCTGATTTCCTCATGGAAAATCCACAGATTGCTAAGCGTATCGTGGAAAAAGGGATCTTGGCTGCCAAGGCTCGTGTAGCTGCCAAGCGTGCGCGTGAAGTCACACGCAAGAAATCTGGTTTGGAAATTTCCAATCTTCCTGGAAAACTAGCAGACTGTTCTTCGAACAACCCAGCTGAAACCGAACTCTTCATCGTCGAAGGAGACTCAGCTGGTGGATCAGCCAAATCTGGTCGTAACCGTGAGTTCCAGGCTATCCTCCCAATTCGTGGTAAGATCTTGAACGTTGAAAAAGCTAGCATGGATAAAATCCTTGCAAACGAAGAAATTCGAAGCCTTTTCACAGCCATGGGAACAGGATTTGGTGCAGAATTTGATGTCACTAAGGCTCGTTACCAAAAACTCGTTTTGATGACCGATGCCGATGTTGATGGAGCCCACATTCGAACTCTCTTGCTAACCTTGATTTATCGCTATATGAAACCAATCTTAGAGGCTGGTTATGTCTACATTGCCCAACCACCGATTTATGGGGTTAAAGTTGGAAGTGAGATCAAAGAATACATTCAACCTGGTGCAGATCAAGAAATTAAACTCCAAGAAGCCTTAGCACGTCACAGTGAAGGGCGTTCAAAACCAACCATCCAACGTTATAAAGGTTTAGGAGAAATGGATGACCACCAATTGTGGGAAACAACCATGGATCCAGAACATCGCTTGATGGCGCGTGTTTCGGTAGATGATGCTGCCGAAGCAGATAAAATCTTTGATATGTTGATGGGGGATCGAGTAGAACCTCGTCGCGAATTTATCGAAGAAAACGCTGTTTACAGTACACTTGACGTTTAAAAAATGTGGGAAATAGTTCCCTTGGTTTAAAAAATATGATATAATCATTACGATTGTTTCTAGTATAAAAGGAGTTTGATATGTCTAATGGACAACTAATTTATCTAATGGTTGCGATTGCAGTCATTCTGATCTTAGCTTATGTAACAGCCATCTTTTTACGTAAGCGTAATGTAAGCAGATTAACGGCCCTTGAAGAAAGAAAAGAAGAACTCTACAACCTTCCTGTAAATGATGAGGTTGAAGCCGTTAAAAACATGCACTTGATTGGTCAAAGTCAGGTGACCTTCCGTGAATGGAATCAAAAATGGGTTGATTTATCTCTGAACTCATTTGCTGATATCGAAAATCACCTCTTTGAAGCTGAAAGCTACAATAATTCTTTCCGTTTCTTTAAGGCAACACACAAGATTGATCAGATTGAGAGCCAAATCGGCTTGATTGAAGAAGACATTGCTGCTATTCGCAATGCTCTCTCAGAACTTGAAAAGCAAGAATCTAAGAATAGTGGCCGTGTCCTTCATGCCTTGGACTTGTTTGAATCCCTTCAACATACCGTTGCAGAAGACTCAGAGAAGTATGGGAAAGCTCTTCCTGAGATTGAGAAGCAATTGGAAAACATCCAATCGGAATTCTCTCAATTTGTTACCCTAAATTCATCAGGTGACCCGGTTGAAGCCGCAGCAATTCTTGATTCAACTGAAAATCATATTCTCGCTTTGACACACATCGTTGAGCGAATTCCAGCTCTTGTTGAAACCTTGACAAAGGAACTGCCAGAACAATTGGCAGATTTGGAAGAAGGTTATCGCAAGCTGTTGGATGCTAACTATCACTTTACAGAAACAGATATTGAGTCTCGGTTCCAACTTTTGCATGAATCTCTGAAAAATAATCAAGAAAATATTCGTCAGTTGGAATTGGACAATGCAGAGTATGAAAATAATCGCATCCAAGAAGAAATCAATGCGCTTTATGATATCTTCACTCGTGAAATTGCAGCTCAAAAAGTAGTTGAAAGTCTTCTTGCTACATTACCAACTTATCTCAACCACTTGAAAGAAAATAATCAGGTGCTTGTTCAAGACCTTGAACGCTTGACTAAAACCTATCTTCTTCCTGAAAGCGATGGCAATCATGTTCGTCGTCTTCAAGCAGAATTGGCTGCACTTGATACGGCAATCATGGAAGTGACAGAGGATCAAGGTGAGTCAACACAAGCCTACTCTGCTCTTGAAGAACAGTTGGAAATGCTTCAAAGCAACCTCAAGGATATTGAGGATGAGCAAATCTCTGTTAGCGAACGACTTGCCCAAATTGAAAAAGACGACCTCAATGCTCGCCAAAAAGCAAATGTCTATGTGAACCGTTTGCATACCATCAAACGTTACATGGAGAAGAGAAACTTGCCAGGTATTCCTCAAAGTTTCTTGAAACTTTTCTTTACTGCAAGTCATAACACAGAAGATCTGATGGCAGAGTTAGAACAACCGCAAGTGAATATTGAATCGGTTAAACGCGTTCTTGAAATTGCAACAAATGATATGGAAGCACTTGAAACAGAAACCTATGATATCGTTCAATATGCAACCTTGACGGAGCAACTACTCCAATACTCAAACCGTTACCGTTCATTTGATGAGCGTATCCAAGAGGCCTTCAACGAAGCGCTTGAAATTTTTGAAAAAGAGTTTGACTACCAGGCATCATTTGAAAAAATTTCACAAGCCTTGGAAGTTGCTGAACCAGGGGTTACAAACCGTTTTGTAACTTCATATGAGAAAACACGTGAAGCGATTCGTTTTTAAAAATAGAAGCTTAGAAGATTTCTAAGCTTTTTTCTTTTCCTAAAAAAAGACAGAATCCCTGTTTATCATTGAAATAATAGCCTCGATTTGATATGATGGAAATATGAAAAAAAATAGAGCGAAACGTGTTTCTCACGATAAAACGAGAAGGCTATTGCTTTCCCTTGTTGGAATCTTAGGAGTTGCTACGATTCTATTAGGGAGTGCTATTGGTTATAAGCTACTACAAAAGCAATCTTACGAACAAAAAATTGAAGCGCTAAAAAGCGAAAAGGACCAGCAATTCAACTCAGGTAGTCAGAAGGACCATTTCCGAAAAGGTCAAGCTGAGGTGATTGCCTACTACCCTCTGCAAGGAGAGGAAGTCATTGCGTCTGTTAGAGAAAAAATCAACCAGGATATCAAAGAAAAGCTGGAAGATAAAGAGGATTTGGTTTTTTATTATAGTGAGCAGTTGGACCCAGTCTTAAAGGGAGTTGTTGCTCGTAGTATCAGTAAGCAAGTCTACGATTTGTCTGCATCAAAGGTTGAAGAAAAAGAAAAGACTTCTTTAGGGAAAATTTTCTTGACTGAAGATGGGAAAGATTTTGACCTCAGCAAACTCTTCAAAGATGCAAGTAAGGCTAAGGAACTCTTACTGAGTCAAATCAAATCAACTCTAGAAGATAAGAAACTTGACCAGGCAAAAATTGATCAAGTTATAAAGAGCTTCACAGACCAAGAATTGACATCTTGGAGCTTTGATTATAAGGATAGTCAAATCATCCTTTATCCTGCTAATGCTGGAGAGACTGTTGAGGAAATTGCTTTGCCCATATCCAGTTTCTTTGATGTATTGGAGTCCTCTTATCTATTAGAAAAGGATGCTGAACTTTACCAAGCATACTTTGCTAAGAAAAATAAAAAAGTTGTAGCCTTGACCTTTGACGATGGTCCAAATCCAACTACAACCACGCAGGCTTTGGATACTTTAGCTAAATATGGTGTAAAAGCAACCTTCTTTGTACTTGGTAAAAACATTGCAGGTAATGAAAATCTTCTAAAACGAATGAAATCAGAAGGTCATGTTGTAGGAAACCACAGCTGGAGTCATCCCGTTCTTTCACAACTTTCGCTCGAAGATGCTAAAAAGCAAATCACTGATACAGAAGATTTGTAACTCAAGTTTTAGGATCAAGCTCTAAACTGATGCGTCCACCTTATGGTGCCATCACTGATGATATTCGAAACGGCCTTGATTTAAGCTTCATCATGTGGGACGTGGATAGTTTGGACTGGAAGAGTAAAAATGAGACAGCCATTTTGACAGAGATTCAACGTCAGGTTCGCAATGGTTCTATCATTCTCATGCATGATATCCATGGTCCTTCAGTTAATTCTCTACCAAGTGTCATTGAGTATTTAAAGGGTGAAGGGTATACATTTGTGACCGTTCCTGAATTGCTCAATTCTCGCTTAAAAGCTCACGAGATCTATTACGATCGTGATCAATAATTGTTAAAATCTAAAGGGGCAAGTGTTCTGATAATCAGGATTTTGTTTCTTTAGATTTTCTTCACATAGAAAGGAGAAACGATGAAATCTTACAACCTTAATAATGGAGTTTCAATTCCTGTACTAGGATTTGGAACATGGAAAGCTGAAAATGGAGAGGTGGCCTACCAAGCCGTTTTAGAAGCCTTAAAGGCCGGCTATCGTCATATCGATACTGCAGCTATCTATAAAAATGAGGAAAGTGTTGGACGTGCTATTCGAGATAGCGGTATTCCAAGACAAGAAATCTTTGTAACGACCAAACTCTGGAATACCAATCACAGCTATGATGAAGCTCGCCAAGCATTTGAAGAATCAATGGAAAAACTGGGATTGGATTATCTAGATTTGTACCTTATCCATTGGCCAAATCCTAAACCTTTAAGAGAAAATGGCGAATGGAAAACTCGCAATGCTGAAGTCTGGAGAGCGATGGAGGATCTTTACCAAGAAGGCAAAATCCGTGCCATCGGCGTTAGTAACTTCCTCCCCCATCATTTGGATACCTTGCTTGAAACAGCAAGAATCATTCCAGCGGTCAATCAGGTGCGCTTGGCACCAGGAGTTTATCAAGAGGAAGTGGTTGACTACTGTAGAGAGAAAGGAATTCTCTTAGAGGCTTGGGGACCTTTTGGCCAAGGAGAGTTGTTTGAACAGAAAGAAGTCCAAGAAATTGCTGCGAAGCATGGGAAATCAGTGGCTCAAATTGCCTTGGCTTGGAGTTTGGCAGAAAGTTTTTTACCCCTACCTAAGTCAGTGACAGTCTCTCGTATCCAGAGCAATCTCGACTGTTTTGGGATTGAACTCAGCAATGACGAGCGAGAAGTCTTAAAGACAATTTCAGTGACTTCGGGCGCACCTCGTGTGGATGAGATGGATTTTTAGTTTGTAAAATCTATTTATACTGAAATAACAAAGACTAGGAATTTTAAATCCTAGTCTTTTTGTGTATAAAAAATCTAGATTGTTTGTATAATGAAATAATTTCATGGATTGAAATATAGGAACAAATTTAGAAAATATTGGTTTGATGGAGAAAATAACACGAATGATAAAATTAAATAAGTAAGATATATACGTAAATATTACATTTTTGTGACAATTCAGATTTTTGTAAAAATTTATACCTATTTGCGCTATAATAGGTATACTTTAAAGAAAAAGGAGATTATGTATGAATAGACGACAACGTTTTTCATTACGGAAATACAAATTTGGTCTTGCTTCAGTTTTATTGGGAACTGCTTTGGTTTTTGGAGCAAGTCAAGTCAGTGCCAATGAGCAGAGTACAGGTGAAAATCAAGCTCAAACTCAGGAAATTAAGACAGAGCTAAAAGACGATAAACACTCAAACTCTGCGACTGACCAAACCAATAATAATGTGATAGCTCCAGTAGTTGGAGAGAAACAAGAAGCTGAAACTTCTAAAGAGGATGCTAGTAAACAAGATGCTAAGGTAGAAGCTTCGGTTGATAAAACTGCTGAAGCCCAAGAATCAGGAAAAGATAGCGCAGTTGCAAAAGAAGTAGACCAAGGTGTCGTTCAAAAAGAAACAACAGTCGCTACCAGTCCAGCGCCTGCTACTGAGAAGGCTTCTAACATAGAGAACAAAGAGGCTCAAGCAACGACAGCTCCTAAAACTACTGGAGAAACAGCAACTACTGAAAAAGAACAAGAAAAAGCTGAGTCTGCAAAACCCAATAGTCTTTCAAGTAATGATATCATCACAGTACCGAAAACTTGGAAGGCTGGTTACAAGGGAACAGGGACCGTTGTTGCCATTATTGACTCTGGACTTGATTTGAATCATGAGGTACTTCGAATTTCGGATCCGTCAAAAGCAAAATTTAAAAACAAGGAAGCCATTGAAGCAGCTAAAAAGGCTGCTGGAATCGACTACGGTAAATGGTATAGTGATAAGGTTGTCTATGCCTATGACTACTTTGACGGAACAGATAAAATCAAAGAAGCAGAAAGAACTTCTCATGGGATGCACGTAACAGGGATTGCAGCTGGAAACCCTGATAAAGAGGCACCAAATGGTGAAAAGGTCTATGGTGTGGCGCCTGAAGCCCAAGTCATGTTTATGCGTGTCTTTTCAGATCGCCAAAAAACGACCAGTTCTGCCCTTTATGTAAAGGCGATTGATGATGCAGTGGCCTTGGGAGCAGATGCCATTAATATGAGTTTGGGATCTAGCACTGGTTCTATGGTGGATGCTGGTTCTGATATCGTTGATGCCATCAAACGGGCTCGTGCCAAGGGAGTGTCTGTTCTTATCTCAGCAGGAAATAGCAATACATTCGGAAATGGTTATTCAAAACCGCTAGCTGAAAACCCAGACTATGGCTTGGTTGGAAATCCATCCACTGTTGAAGACTCGATTTCAGTTGCTTCTGTCAACAACAAAACATTGACAACAGCTGTTTTTGAAGTCAAAGGTCTAGAGGGAAATGCCGGCCTTCATAACGGAAAATTTGATTATAACCAACCTGAAGCAGATAAGGACTTTGAAAAGGGAAAAGAGTACGAATACGTTGAAGCCGGACTAGGTCGTGAAGAAGACTTTGCGAAGTTGGATTTAACTGGGAAACTTGCCCTCATTCAGCGTGGAGCCATGAACTTTTCAGAGAAGATCAAAAATGCACGAAAACACGGTGCAGTTGGTGCTTTGATCTACAATAATGTAGAAGGTGCAAATATCAATATGGCTATTGATGATGAAGCAAAGAAAATTCCTTCTGTATTTATTTCTAAACAGTATGGTGAAGCCTTAAAATCAGGAAAATATAAGATTGTTTTTAATGACAAGATGGATAATCGCCCTTCTGATGTAGCCAATCAGCTATCTGACTTTTCAAGTTGGGGAGTGACTACCGATGGACAATTGAAACCGGACGTGACAGCTCCTGGCGGCAATATCTATTCATCCTTTAATGACAATACCTATGGTAGTATCAGCGGAACCAGTATGGCGGCTCCTCACGTTACGGGTGTTGCAGTTCTGGTTAAGGAATACCTTCAAAAACACCATCCAGAATTGACTCCTGAGCAAGTATCAGAGACTGTCAAGGCCTTGATCATGTCAACTGCAAAACCACATGTTAATAAGGACACAGGCACTTATACCTCTCCTCGTCAGCAAGGTTCTGGTATTGTGGACACAGCTGCTGCAGTGTCAACAGACCTCTATGTAACGGGTGAAAATGGTTATCCAAGTGTGACTTTGGGAAATGTTGGAGATCAATTTACTTTCAAGGTCACTGTACACAATATTTCAGATACTGACCGTACTCTCAAGATGGTGGTGAATACCAATACAGACGAAGTTCAAGATGGAAAATTCACCCTTCGACCTCGAAAATTAACAGAGACAGTCTGGCCTGAAGTGACGGTCAAAGCCCACAGCAGTCAAACAGTCACTGTTAAAGTGGATGCTCGAAAATTTGCTGCTGAACTCAGCAAACAAATGCCAAATGGCTATTTCCTTGAAGGGTTTGTTCGCTTTGTAGATCCAGCAGATGATGGAGATATTGTGAGTCTTGCATTTATGGGCTTCCGAGGTGAATTCCAAAATCTCCCTGCTGTCGAAAAACCGATTTATAATCTTGTCCGGGAAGGAAAAAATGGATTTTACACAGAGGTAGACAAGGAAAATCCTGCCGTTAATTACTCTAATGATGCTACCTATCTCGCAACCTTGCAAAATGATCTTCTAGTATCTAAAGGTCAACGCCAAGGACGCCGAATTACCGTTCTTGGAATCGAACAAAATGCTGAAGGTAAGCATGTTCTTCAGTTGGACGAAAAAGGGAATGTCCGTATTGCTATTTCTCCAAACGATGATGGAAACAAAGACCTAGTTGAATACAAAACGGTTGCTTTGAGAAATCTTGTAAATCTTCGTGCAACAGTTTATGCGGCTACGGATACTAAGCATGAACATCCTATTTGGGAGGGCGATGCAAAGGATCTTCGTAAAAATTATTTTGATGGTGACAGTAGAAATCTGAAGAGTTATATTCTAGATAATACTGCTTGGAAAGGTCAGGATTTTGATGGCAATACCGTTGCAGATGGTTTATATGACTATGTTATTAGTTACACACCAGATGTTCCAGGAGCCAAAGAACAATACACGACCTTCAAAATTCAAATTGATACTCAAAAACCTGTCATCACAAGTGGTTATATTCGCTTTAAAGATGGAAACCAAGAATTCGTAGCTCGCAAACCAAAAGATGTCGGTCAAGGTGGTATCCTTTCAGAAAAAGTCTTCTATATCACACCATTTGACCAGAAAGGGACCATGGTTCTAACTGGGAAAGACCAGTCTGGAACTCGTGCGCTTGAAAACACCCATCTGATTAAGGCCAATGCTGATGGTAGTTATACACTTCCTAAGGATGTTGACAAGGCTAATATTTACTATCTTGTAGAGGATTATGCAGGAAATGTAGACTATATCTCACTTGCTGAACTTGTCCGCGATCAAAATAGTGGTCGAGTGAAAATTGCCTTGAAGGATGCAAAAACAAACCAGGATATTGATACCCTTTACGTCTATCGAATCAAAAATAGCAAGGGGCAATATGTTGATGTTGACAAGACAAAAGCGATTCATTTCTTACAGTTTGGTCATTATACAGCAGAAATTTTCAGTTATGACCGAACAGAATTGAAATTTATCAGTGCCTTATCCCAAGAGTTTGACTTGACGGAAGAAAATAGTTTCCAAACCATTACCTTCCTAGCAAATCTCCTAGAATATGCACCTGTGTCTGTTTCCTTCAATCAAGCAGTTCCAAAGACGACTACTGTGGTTCTGAAAGGAGAAGATGGGACAAGTATCACTCTTCCTGCTGAAAAATACGGTCAATACGCCTTTGGTAAGAAAGTTGCTACAGGTCGTTATACTGTACAAGTCACCTTGCCAACTGGATATGAACTCCTTGAAGATCTTGTTTCCTTGCTCGTTCAGCCCGGTAGAAATAATACTTTGCGCCTATCTGTTGTGTCTAAGTTGGCCTTGCTTGCCTTGGTAAATCAACAAAAAGAACTGGTAGAAACATCTCGTTACTTTAATAGTAGTGCAGATAAGAGGAGAGCTTATGATCAAGCTTTCCAAGTTGCGCGGTCAGCCTTGTCAAGCAAGTTGAAGCAAGAATTGATTGATGGAGTTCTCGCTAGTCTTGAAGCTGCTGGTAAGGCTTTGGATGGAAAAGATTCGAATGTTGCAGCTTTGAAAGAAGCCATGAAAGCTTACTATGCAACGACTAAAACTGGAAGATATGCTAATGCCAAGGAAAAAGTACGTCGAGCTTATGATCGTGCCTTCCAAGAAATTGCCTTACTAGCTGTAGATCCTAAAGTCAAACAGGATCAAATTGACCAATCTCTCATTGCCCTAGCAACAGCTAAAAGCAAACTAAATGGCAAAGCTACTGACTTCTCTAGTCTGAAGAAACTGGTCAAAGATGAACGTCTTTTCCAAGAAAAAAATGCGAGATTTATCTACGCAGATAAGAAAGAAAAAGCTGCTTATCTTCTAGCCTTTAAAGAAGCTCAGGAACTCTTGAATGATCCAGGAGCGAGCCAAGAAGATGTTAAAGATGCCATTACAGCATTGAAACATGCCAAGCGAAATCTACATGGCAAAAAACCAAAAGCAAGAAGACATCCTTAAACAGGAGTTTCTGAAGCTTTACTGATAAATGAGTCTGGAACTTTGTTTTCAGACTCATTTTTGGTTTACACTAGCTAGAAAATCTGCTATAATACTAGCTAGGAAAGAAAGTCTTATGGCGTTCTTCAAGCGAGCTTGGGACAGTGGGAGCCAAGTAGAACAAGCTAAGAAACTGGCGCTTTCTGTCGTATTTTTTTAAAAAAAATGAAGTAATAAATTAGGGTGGAACCGCGTTTCTGACGCCCCTAGTCGCAAGGCTTGGGTGTTGAAATTCGGTTCTTTTTGAATTTCGTCTAATGCCTAAGTAGAAAGGAGCATAATGCTTAAAGGATCTTGTTTATGCAAAGCAGTAACCTACACTTTAGATGAGGAATTGTCGGAATTAGTTTTTTGCCACTGCTCATTCTGTCGGAAAGCAACTGCGTCTGCCTATACAGTGAATGCCAAAGTTAGTAGTAAAAACCTAGTATTGCATGGAAAAGAACAGTTGGTTACCTATAGTTCATCTCCAGGAAAACAACGCTATTACTGTCAGAACTGTCATAGTCAAATTTTCACTGCTCAAGAAAATATACCAGAAGTCTGTGCTTTGAAACTAGGTACAATAGACGAATGCGATCAGAATTTACAAACTGTTCCCAAACGTCATATTTTTCAGGACCCAGCTTTTTCTTGGTTACTTGATGAATAAAGCTAAAAAGATAATATAAATTAAAGGAGTAAACAATGTCTAAGAAATTAACATTTCAAGAAATTATTTTGACTTTGCAACAATTTTGGAATGACCAAGGTTGTATGCTCATGCAGGCTTATGATAATGAAAAAGGTGCGGGAACTATGAGTCCTTACACCTTCCTTCGTGCCATCGGGCCTGAGCCATGGAATGCGGCTTATGTAGAGCCATCACGCCGTCCTGCTGACGGTCGCTACGGGGAAAACCCTAACCGTCTTTACCAACACCACCAATTCCAAGTGGTCATGAAGCCTTCTCCATCAAATATTCAAGAACTTTACCTTGAATCTTTGGAAAAATTGGGAATTAATCCTTTGGAGCACGATATCCGTTTTGTTGAGGACAACTGGGAAAACCCATCAACTGGTTCAGCTGGTCTTGGTTGGGAAGTTTGGCTTGATGGGATGGAAATCACTCAGTTTACTTATTTCCAACAAGTCGGTGGATTGGCAACAGGTCCTGTGACTGCGGAAGTTACCTATGGTTTGGAGCGTTTGGCTTCTTACATCCAAGAAGTAGACTCTGTCTATGATATTGAGTGGGCTGATGGTGTAAAATACGGAGAAATCTTTATCCAGCCTGAGTATGAGCACTCAAAATATTCATTTGAAATTTCGGACCAAGAAATGTTGCTGGAAAACTTTGATAAGTTTGAAAAAGAAGCTGGTCGCGCCTTGGAAGAAGGTTTGGTTCACCCTGCCTATGACTATGTTCTCAAATGTTCACACACCTTTAACCTACTTGATGCGCGTGGTGCTGTATCCGTAACCGAACGCGCAGGCTATATCGCTCGTATTCGTAACTTGGCCCGTGTCGTAGCTAAAACCTTTGTCGCAGAACGCAAGCGCCTGGGTTATCCACTCTTGGATGAAGCAACACGAGCTAAACTCCTAGCAGAAGACGCAGAATAGTAAGTAATACTGTGATCTAAAATCATTAAAGGCAAGTTGAAGACTTGCTAAAGGGATATGCACCGCCGTACTGTTATGTGGGGATTTTTGAAACCTTGGGTTCAAAAATCAGTCAGCTAAATCCACTTTGATGAGACTGTTGGAAATCTTAGTTTATTTGGTATAAGATTTCCTTACAGACTCACAAAAGTTAGTTAGCGACGTCCCCAGTACCTAAGGTGCATATCAAAAAAGATTGAAGAAAATGTAAAGGAAAAAACATGACAAAAAACTTATTAGTAGAACTCGGTCTTGAAGAGTTACCAGCCTACGTAGTAACTCCTAGTGAAAAACAACTAGGTGAAAAAATGGCAACCTTCCTCAAGGAAAACCGCCTGTCCTTTGAAGACATTCAAACCTTCTCAACACCCCGTCGTTTGGCTGTTCGTGTGACTGGTCTTGCAGACAAACAGTCTGATTTGACAGAAGATTTCAAGGGTCCAGCAAAGAAAATTGCTTTGGATAGTGATGGAAACTTCACCAAAGCAGCCCAAGGATTTGTCCGTGGAAAAGGATTGACAGTTGAAGATATCGAATTCCGTGAAATCAAGGGTGAAGAATACGTCTATGTTACCAAGGAAGAAGTGGGTCAAGCAGTTGAAGCCATTGTTCCAGGTGTAGTAGACGTCTTGAAGTCACTGACTTTCCCTGTCAGCATGCACTGGGCTAACAACACCTTTGAATACATCCGCCCTGTACACACTTTGACAGTTCTCTTGGACGAGCAAGAGTTTGACTTGGATTTCCTTGATATCAAGGGCGGTCGTGTAAGCCGCGGTCATCGTTTCTTGGGACAAGAAACTAAGATTCAGTCAGCATTGAGCTATGAAGAAGATCTTCGTAAGCAGTTTGTAATCGCGGATCCTCGTGAACGTGAGCAAATGATTGTTGACCAAATCAAATCAATCGAAGCTGAACATGGTGTAGGTATCGAAATTGATGCGGATTTGCTTAATGAAGTCTTGAACTTGGTTGAATACCCAACTGCCTTCATGGGAAGTTTTGACGCCAAATACCTTGAAGTGCCAGAAGAGGTCTTGGTGACTTCGATGAAGGAACACCAACGCTACTTCGTTGTCCGTGATCAAGACGGTAAACTCTTGCCAAACTTCATTTCAGTCCGTAACGGAAACGCAGAGCATTTGGAAAATGTTATCAAGGGAAATGAAAAAGTCTTGGTTGCCCGCTTGGAAGACGGAGAATTCTTCTGGCGTGAGGACCAAAAATTGGTTATTTCTGACCTTGTTGAAAAATTGAACCATGTGACCTTCCACGAAAAGATTGGTTCTCTTCGTGAACACATGATTCGTACTGGTCAGATTGCCATTCTCTTGGCAGAAAAAGCTGGCTTGTCAGTGGATGAAACAGTTGACCTTGCTCGTGCAGCAGCCATTTACAAGTTTGACTTGTTGACGGGGATGGTTGGTGAGTTTGATGAGCTCCAAGGGATTATGGGTGAGAAATATGCCCTCCTTGCTGGGGAAACTCCAGCAGTTGCAGCAGCGATTCGTGAACACTACATGCCGACAGCTGCTGACGGAGCTCTTCCAGAGAGCAAGGTGGGAGCCATTCTAGCCATCGCTGATAAATTGGATACGATTTTGAGTTTCTTCTCAGTTGGCTTGATTCCATCAGGTTCTAATGACCCTTATGCCCTTCGTCGTGCGACGCAAGGTGTAGTTCGTATCTTGGATGCTTTTGGTTGGCACATTGCTATGGATGAGCTGATCGATAGCCTTTACAGTTTGAAATTTGACAGCTTGACTTATGCAAATAAAGCAGAGGTTATGGACTTTATCAAGGCTCGTGTTGATAAGATGATGGGGTCAACTCCGAAAGACATCAAGGAAGCAGTCCTTGCAAGTTCGAACTTTGTTGTGGCGGATATGCTGGAAGTAGCAAGTGCTCTTGTCGAAGCGAGCAAGGAAGAAGACTTCAAACCATCTGTCGAATCCCTCTCACGTGCTTTCAACTTGGCAGAAAAAGCAGAAGGAACTGATACTGTTGATCCTGCTCTCTTTGAGAATGAAGAAGAGAAAGCCTTGGCAGAAGCCGTAGAATCACTTGTTTTGTCAGGAACTGCAAGTCAGCAATTAGAACAACTCTTTGCGCTTAGCCCAGTAATTGATGCTTTCTTTGAAAATACCATGGTAATGGCCGAAGATCAGGCTGTCCGTCAAAATCGTTTGGCAATCTTATCGCAACTAACCAAGAAAGCAGCTAAGCTCGCTCGTTTTAACCAAATCAATACTAAATAAACTCAGTCGAACGGACTGTATCTTGTTACAAAGGAGAAGAAATGGATCCGAAAAAAATAGCTCGTATCAATGAGCTTGCTAAAAAGAAAAAAACAGAAGGTCTAACTTCTGCTGAAAAAGTGGAACAAGCTAAGCTTCGTGAGGAATACATCGAAGGCTATCGTCGTTCAGTTCGTCACCACGTCGAGGGTATCAAAATCGTGGATGAACAAGGAAACGACGTCACACCAGAAAAACTACGTCAGGTACAACGTGAAAAAGGTTTACACGGCCGTAGTTTAGATGATCCTAACTCATAAAACGAAAGGGGTTTGTAGATGATTTGCAAGCCCCTTTTCTGTTGTAATAAAAAAGGAGCCAAGTGGCTCCTTTTTGGTTTCTTAGTTGCTTGCACCAGAAGTAGCGTCAGCGTTACCACCGTGGCCTCCAGCATCACCTGAATCAGAAGCACCAGAAGTAGCATCGGCGTCTCCATGACCTCCAGCAGCAGGAGCGAATGGCCCACTACCACCTACCAAACGTTGCCCAGTCTCTTTTAGGTACCAGTCAAGCCATGGTTGGAAGTTAAAGACGATTTCATTGATACCAGCGTATGATCCATCAGGATAGTACATTGCTTGGTAGTTGTGGGTGTTGATGACACCTGCAGGAGAACCCGGAACGATCGTACGGACGTATTCTTGGTTTCCGTTGCGAAGTGTTCCGATAACCCACTCTACATTCTTCATGCGTGCTGGCGGAAGAGAACCATGAACAGTTGACATACGGCTACCTGATTGAGGTGGTACACGTTTGGCAAACATAGTGTCTGGATCTTGGTGAGCGTTGTTGTAGTAAAGGAATTGGTTGTTGTCGTCAGCGTATGTCAATTCAAATGGCATAGCTTTCAAGAACATATCGATTTGGTTAACTGTCAGGATACCGTGGTCCAATTTGACATAGGTATCACCAGAAACAGCGCCAGTGATTGCTGCAACTTTTTCTACCCATTCTGGATCGTCAGGGTCAACTTCTGTAATGGTTGTAGCAATTGGTTTTCCACAATCCAAGTCTTCTGGTTCGATTGGTTTTGGTTTTTTCAATTTCGAAACGACTCCTACATATTTAACAAAGTTATCTAAGCAAGTTTCAAGGAATTTAACAGTTCCTTCGTTGGTGATGTTTCCATTGTTATCAAAAGCTTCTTTGGCTTTACCAAGAAGGAATTCATTACCTGGAAGTGTGTAGGCATTGACACCAGGAGCGTCAAGGATCTTACGAAGGTGAACTTGGGCACGTGAAGTTCCTTGGTCGTAGTATGATGCTCCCACAATCATAACAGGCTTGTTTTCAAATGGATGAACTTCGTATGAAAGCCATTCAAGTACAGATTTGAGTGAAGCTGAGATAGTGTGGTTGTGCTCAGGAGTGGCGATAATGACACCATCAGCACGTGTAATCTTGTTATACAAGAAACGCAATTGGAAACTTTCGTCCCATTTTTCGTCTTGGTTAAACATTGGAACTTCGTCAATTTCAAGAACTTCTAATTCAAATTTGAATTTGAAATTGCGACGAATAAATTCCAAGAGTTTGCGGTTATATGATTGATCGTAGTTTGATCCAACAAGTCCAACAAATTTCATTCTTTCGGTCTCCTATCTTACAAATTTTCCCAGTCAAATTCTTCTGCATCTTTGCGAAGCAATTCTTGCGCATTGCGCAATTTTTCAGTAATCTTCACAAAGATACGGAAGTCATCAAAGATGGCATCCAATTTCTTGATGACGTCAAGGTCAACCAAGTCACCACTTGGGTTAAATGCTTGAAGAGAGTGAGAAAGCAAGAATTCATCTGGTAAAACATTTGCCTTGATTTCAGGAGCGTTCAAGATTTGACGAAGTTGCAATTGGGCACGAGATGAACCAAGTGTACCGTAAGAAGCACCAGTGATCATGATTGGTTTGTTCAAAAGTGGGTAGATACCGTAAGATAGCCAAGCAAGAGCGCTCATCAAAACTGCAGGGATAGAGTGGTCGTACTCAGGAGTACCGATAATCACACCATCAGCTTCTTCAATTTTAGCTGCAATCTCAAGAATTTCAGCTGGAAGTTGCTTATCTGCTGGTTTGTTGAAAACAGGGATATCCTTGATTTCAACGAGTTCAATTTCAGCTTTATCAGCAAAGTGTTTTTGCATGTATTGGAGCAATTGGCGGTTTGTAGAACGTTTAGAGTTCGTTCCAACAATGGCAATAAGTTTTAGCATGAGATTTCCTTTCTCTTTTTACATAATACAATTTTGAAGGCCTGAAGAACATGCAAGGCGTCCCTCTTTGTCTATGAGGATGGCTTCAATTCCATCTATACTTTCGACTTGCCAGAGGATAGAAGCACTTCGTTCTCCGAAAAGGCGCGTTGTCCAAATCTCACCATCGACGGATTTATCTGAGACAATCGTTAGGCTAGCGAGATCGGTTTCGACAGGGAATCCTGTCTCACTATCAAAGATATGGTGATAGTCTTTTCCATCTACTGTCAGGTGGCGTTCATAGATACCTGAAGTGACAACAGATTTGTTAGAAGCAGGGATAGTTAGGAGATGATTGCCACGAGGATTTCGCGGATCTTGAATCCCAATCTGCCAGGCTTTCCCTTCTTTGGCTTGGTTGTTCCCGATGGTGAGGATATTTCCTCCGAGATTGATCAAGGCAGAGGTGACACCGTGTTTTTTCAAATACTGGGCAACCTTATCTGCACTATAGCCTTTAGCTAAGCAACCTAAATCAAGTTTCATTCCCTTTTTCTCTAAATAGACAGTAGAGTTAGTCGGATCCAACTTGATAAAATGCGGGTCAACTAGAGGCAAGACAGCTTCGATTTCGTTTAGCTCTGGGAGTCGGGCATCTGAAAAGCCGATTCGCCAGGTTTGAATCAAGGGGCCAATACTGATATTGAGATGGCTAGATGGAGCTAGGCTATGCTCCAGTCCAAGAGCAATCAGTTCAAATAGGTCAGGATGAACCTTAACAGGTGCGATTCCAGCCTGGTAGTTGATTTCCATCAGTTCGGATTCTCGACTATTGGCGTTGAAGCGGTATTCGAGCTCCTTGAGTAAATCAAAGGCTCCTTGAAGTAGGCAATCAGCCTGTTCATCTACTAATGAAATCGTGATAGTTGTTCCCATTAGCCGTTCAGAACGTGAATGAAGAGGCAAGCTACCAGCTCCTTTCTCTTTATAGGAAATCATTCAATATAAGGTCGTTAAAGAAAAATTAAACCCCTTACATTTTCTTTCCATGTATCTAGCATATCATAAAGTCAGCGTTTTCACAAATAAATTTTGACAAAAAGTCAAGAAATATGCTCAGAATTAATATGAAAACGATAGAAAAATTAGATTTATCAATGTTAAGTGTATTTTTTTCTGAAAAAAAGAGAATTCTGAGCAAATACCTTGTAAACGCTAACAGTAAATGATATACTAGAAAGGTAAATCAAAAATTAAAGGTAGGAATTTTTCTATGAGTAAAATCGTTGTAGTTGGTGCTAACCACGCTGGTACAGCTTGTATTAATACCATGTTGGACAACTTCGGACATGAGAACGAAATCGTAGTATTTGACCAAAACTCAAATATTTCATTCCTTGGTTGTGGAATGGCGCTTTGGATCGGGGAACAAATTGATGGCCCAGAAGGTCTCTTCTACTCTGATAAAGAAAAGTTGGAAGCAAAAGGTGCTAAAGTTTACATGAACTCACCAGTTCTTTCAATTGACTACGATAACAAAGTTGTGACTGCAGAAGTTGAAGGTAAAGAACACAAAGAGTCTTATGACAAATTGATCTTTGCAACTGGTTCAACTCCAATCTTGCCTCCAATCGAAGGTGTTGAAATCGTTAAGGGCAACCGCGAATTCAAAGCAACTCTTGAAAATGTACAATTTGTTAAATTGTACCAAAACGCTGAAGAAGTTATTGAAAAACTTGAAGACAAGAGCAAACACCTTGAGCGCATTGCCGTTGTTGGTGGTGGTTACATCGGTGTAGAACTTGCCGAAGCTTTCGAGCGTCTTGGAAAAGAAGTTGTGCTTGTCGATATCGTAGACACTGTCTTGAACGGTTACTATGATAAAGATTTTACACAAATGATGGCGAAGAACTTGGAAGACCACAACATCCGCTTGGCTCTTGGTCAAACAGTTAAAGCCATCCAAGGTGATGGAAAAGTTGAACGCTTGGTAACAGACAAAGAAACATTTGATGTAGATATGGTGGTTCTTGCTGTTGGTTTCCGTCCAAACACAGCTCTTGCTGACGGTAAGATTGAACTCTTCCGTAACGGTGCCTTCCTTGTAGATAAGAAACAAGAAACATCTATCCCAGGTGTATACGCTGTTGGTGACTGTGCAACTGTTTATGACAATGCACGTAAAGATACAAGCTACATCGCTCTTGCATCAAACGCTGTACGTACTGGTATCGTTGGTGCTTACAATGCTTGTGGCCATGAATTGGAAGGAATCGGAGTTCAAGGATCAAACGGTATTTCAATCTACGGTCTTCACATGGTTTCAACTGGTTTGACTCTTGAAAAAGCCAAAGCTGCAGGCTATAATGCAACTGAAACTGGATTTAACGATCTTCAAAAACCAGAATTTATAAAACATGACAACCACGAAGTTGCCATCAAGATTGTCTTTGACAAAGACAGCCGCGAAATCCTTGGTGCACAAATGGTGTCACATGATGCTGCTATCAGTATGGGTATCCACATGTTCTCACTTGCTATCCAAGAGCATGTAACAATTGATAAATTGGCATTGACAGACCTATTCTTCTTGCCACACTTTAACAAACCATACAACTACATCACAATGGCTGCTCTTACAGCTGAAAAATAAAAATTGATGAACTATCTGTCCTTAATTGAAGGTCAGATAGTTTTTTAGTCAATCTGTACCCAGACAAATATTGTTTTTCTGTCTTGTACTTCACTCTGTTCTGACTTAAAATGAAATGGTAGCTACCAATACAAATAATGAGGATTAAGAAATGACTGAAAATCGTTATGAACTAAATAAAAACTTGGCACAGATGCTTAAGGGCGGTGTTATCATGGATGTGCAGAACCCTGAACAGGCTCGGATTGCGGAAGCTGCTGGTGCGGCAGCTGTTATGGCCTTGGAGCGGATTCCAGCTGATATTCGGGCAGTTGGCGGGGTTTCCCGTATGAGTGATCCAAAGATGATTAAGGAAATCCAAGAAGCGGTCAGTATTCCAGTGATGGCCAAGGTCAGAATCGGGCATTTTGTAGAAGCTCAGATTTTAGAAGCCATTGAGATCGACTATATCGATGAGAGTGAAGTGCTTTCTCCAGCTGACGACCGTTTTCATGTGGACAAGAAAGAATTTAAAGTTCCTTTTGTCTGTGGGGCTAAGGACTTGGGTGAAGCCTTGCGTCGTATCGCTGAGGGAGCTTCCATGATTCGGACAAAAGGAGAACCGGGTACAGGAGATATCGTCCAAGCCGTTCGCCATATGCGTATGATGAATCAAGAAATTCGCCGCATTCAAAACCTCCGTGAAGATGAGCTCTATGTGGCTGCCAAGGAGTTGCAAGTCCCTGTTGAATTAGTCCAATACGTCCACCAACATGGAAAATTACCAGTTGTCAACTTCGCAGCCGGAGGTGTGGCAACGCCAGCAGATGCGGCCTTGATGATGCAACTGGGGGCAGAAGGCGTCTTTGTCGGTTCAGGTATTTTCAAGTCAGGCGACCCTGTTAAACGAGCAAGTGCTATTGTTAAAGCCGTAACCAACTACCAAAATCCTCAAATTCTGGCTCAAATTTCTGAAGATCTAGGGGAGGCCATGGTTGGTATCAATGAGAATGAAATCCAAATTCTCATGGCTGAGCGAGGAAAATAGATGAAAATCGGAATATTAGCCTTGCAAGGTGCCTTTGAAGAGCATGCTAAAGTGCTAGAAAAGTTAGGTGTTGTTAGTGTTGAAATCAGAAATTTAGATGATTTTCAACAAGTTCAGAGTGACTTATCTGGTTTGATTTTACCTGGAGGGGAATCTACAACCATGGGCAAACTCTTGCGTGACCAGCAGATGCTGATTCCAATCCGAGAAGCGATTTTATCTGGTCTTCCCGTTTTTGGGACCTGTGCAGGTTTAATCTTGCTAGCTAAGGAAATCGTTTCTCAAGAAGAAAGTCATCTAGCGACTATGGACATAGTAGTTGAGCGCAATGCCTATGGACGCCAACTGGGAAGTTTTTATACAGAAGCAGAATGTAAGGGAGTCGGTCAGATTCCCATGACCTTTATCCGTGGACCGATTATCAGCAGTCTTGGAGAGGGTGTAGAAGTTTTAGCAACAGTTGATGATCAAATAGTTGCAGCCCAAGAAAAAAATATGCTGGTAACTTCTTTTCATCCAGAATTGACAGATGATATTCGCTTGCACCAGTATTTTATCAATATGTGTAAAGAAAAAAGTTGAGAAAAGATTCTCAACTTTTTTACATGTAATAAACAATAGCGATATATTGGAGTGCAGATGCTGCTAGGATAAAGAGATGCCAAATCATGTGGAAATAAGGTTTTTTCTTAGCGTAAAATCCAGCTCCAACTGTATAACAGAGTCCGCCAGTTACCATGAGACTCCAGAAAATTGGTGTTGTTTGACTGATAATGGCAGGAATGATAGCCAGAACCAACCAGCCCATGATCAGGTAAAGGGCAAGGCTGAATTTCTCATTGACCTTTTTAGCAAAGATTTTATAAAGGATGCCAAAGATGGTCGTTCCCCACTGAATGGCAATAATGAGATAGCCAAACCAGTTATTCATCAAAGTCAATACGACCGGCGTATAAGAGCCAGCGATAGCCACATAAATCATAGAATGATCGATGATTCGCAAGACGTATTTGTGGGTCGAACCATAGGCCATAGAGTGGTAAATGGTTGACGAGAGGAACATGAGAAATAGACTGATAACAAAGATAGAAACACCAAAAGATGATAAAAACCCATGTGCTTCGTAACTATAGGTGGATGAAATGGGGAGTAAGATGAGCATGATAACTGCCCCCACAGCATGGGTTACGCTATTGGCGATTTCTTCTCCAAAACTGAGTTTTTTACTGAGTTTTAAGCTGGTATTCATTGGATTTCCTCCTCTTCTTTGCTAAGGATTAAGTCTAGAGTTTGATGATAGAGTTTAACTGTTTGGCAGCTGGTTTGAATAATAGGATTCTCTGGATCGATCCCATGGTTCATGTAGTCCACAAAAGCATCGTAGAGCTGGTTTGAGCTTGCATAAGTGTGTAGAGTATTCAGTGTCTGAGCGATTTCTTGGATCGAAAAGACAGATTTGAGAGTAGTGATAGCAATCAAACGGGCAATCTGTTTGCGTTGGTATTTCTTCTTGTCAGGCTTTGTCAGGTAACCATGTTTGACATAGTTATTGACCATAGATGCGGTCAGGCCCTTTTCTTTATCTGGAGAGATAGGGGCGCAGACTTGATTGACATAAACCAAAACCTGATCCAGATAGAGGTCAATGTTTGGAATTTCTTCCCATTTTGGGTAGGAAAAGATAGAATTCATTTCCAACTCCTTTTTATCTAGTTTTAATAACTAGATTATAAAATAATAAAAAACAAAAGTCAAGTTTCAACTGCTTGTAGAAAGTCCTAAATTATGCTATGATGAGAGAAACTAGTCAGAAAAGAGGAGAAAAGATGGAGATTCGTTTAGCTTTTCCAAACGAAGTAGAGGCGATTATGCAGGTGATGGAGGATGCCAAAAAATGCTTAGCCACGTCAGGAAGTGACCAGTGGCAAAATGGCTATCCAAATGCCGACATCATTATTGATGATATTATCTCAGGTCAAGCCTATGTAGCCTTGGAAGAAGGAGAACTGCTAGCCTATGCTGCTGTGACCAAGAGCCCAGAGAAATCCTATGAAGCCATTTATGAAGGGAGTTGGCAGGGGGGAGAATCAGAATATCTGGTCTTTCACCGTATCGCTGTTGCAGCAGATGTCCAAGGACAAGGTGTTGCTCAGACTTTCCTAGAAGGCTTGATTGAAGGTTTTGATTATCTAGATTTTCGTTCAGATACGCATGCAGAAAACAAGGCCATGCAGCATATCTTTGAAAAACTAGGCTTCCAACAGGTTGGTAAGGTTCCAGTTGATGGGGAACGTTTGGCCTATCAGAAATTAAAAAAATGAAGCAGAAAAAGTACGCAAAAATGCTCTACCCGTCGCCAATTGGAACCTTATCCTTAGTTGCTGACGAGCAATATCTGTATGGAATTTGGGTGCAGGACCAAACCCATTTTGAGAGAGGTATCGATACGGATGGGATAGAAATCGTAAAGGAACATCCTGTCCTCGACAAAGTTATTTCCTATTTAGATGCTTATTTCGATGGGAGAGTTCAAGACTTGTCTCTCTTGCCCTTGGCTCCCATTGGGACGGATTTTGAAAAGCGAGTCTGGACCTACTTACAGAGTATTCCTTATGGGCAAACAGTGACTTACGGTCAAATAGCTCAAGACTTGCAGGTACCCTCTGCCCAGGCTATTGGCGGAGCAGTAGGGCGTAATCCCTGGTCTATCTTAGTACCTTGTCATCGTGTGCTGGGAGCAGGCAAGCGTCTGACAGGTTATGCTGCAGGAGTGGAAAAGAAAGCTTGGCTCTTGGAGCATGAAGGTGCAGATTTTCAAGAAAATAAAGAATAGAAAGAAAAGAAAATGTTAGAATTTATCGAATATCCAAAATGTTCAACTTGTAAGAAAGCAAAAAATGAACTAGACCAACTCGGACTTGACTACAAAGACGTCCATATTGTAGAAGAAACACCCAGTGAAGAAGTCATTTTAAACTGGTTAGAAACTTCCGGTTTTGAAGTGAAACAATTTTTCAATACCAGCGGGATCAAATATCGTGAACTTGGCTTGAAAGATAAGGTAGGAAGCCTATCCAACCAAGAAGCTGCCAAGCTTCTGGCTAGTGATGGCATGTTGTTAAAACGTCCAATCTTATTGGAAAATGGTGCTGTTAAGCAAATTGGCTATAGAAAATCCTACGGGGAATTGGGCTTGAAATAGTTTTTATCTATCTTCTTGATAGGTAAATTATATAGCCCTCCTGTTTTAAAGTGTGATAAACTAGTAGGTAGACAAAGTCTGCTTTACCCGTAGCAAATAATTTGCTTGCGAGCAGAAGTATGGTAGAATGAATCATTATCAGGAGAGGATGTTTTTATGACTGTTACAACACTTTTAGCATCAGATTGGTACCAGAGCTTGATGCAGCTGATTCCAGACGGTAAGCTCTTTAGCTTGCGTTCGGTTTTTGATGGGATTCCAAGAATTGTACAACAACTTCCCACAACGATCATGTTGACGCTTGGTGGTGCGATTTTTGGCTTGGTGCTAGCCTTGGTTTTTGCCATTGTTAAAATCAATCGTGTTAAGATTTTATATCCCTTGCAGGCATTTTTTGTCAGCTTTTTAAAAGGGACACCGATTTTGGTTCAGCTTATGTTGACCTACTACGGGATTCCACTTGCTCTGAAAGCCCTCAATCAACAATGGGGAACCAGCTTCAATATCAATGCTATTCCAGCAGCAACCTTTGCGATTGTAGCTTTTGCCTTTAATGAGGCGGCTTATGCCAGCGAAACCATTCGTGCAGCTATCCTTTCTGTCAATCCTGGTGAGATTGAAGCGGCACGCAGTCTGGGGATGACCCGTGCGCAAGTTTATCGTCGTGTCATTATTCCTAATGCAGCGGTGGTAGCTACTCCAACCTTGATCAATTCCCTCATCGGTTTGACCAAGGGAACTTCTCTAGCCTTTAGTGCAGGTGTTGTGGAAGTCTTTGCCCAAGCTCAGATTTTGGGTGGAGCCGATTATCGCTATTTTGAGCGTTTCATCTCCGTAGCCCTTGTTTATTGGGTAGTCAATATCGGAATTGAAAGCCTCGGCCGTTTCATCGAGAGAAAAATGGCTATCTCAGCGCCGGATACAGTGTCTACAGATGTGAAAGGAGACCTTCGTTAATGATTAAGATTTCGAATTTAAGCAAATCCTTTTCAGGACAGACAGTCTTGAATCATCTGAACTTGGATATCCAAAAAGGCGAGGTAGTGGCTTTGATTGGTTCATCTGGAGCTGGGAAATCAACCTTTCTTCGAAGTTTAAACTATCTTGAAACTCCAGATAGTGGAACGATTCAGATTGACAATTTTAAAGTTGATTTTTCGCAGATTAGCCAAGAAGAAATCCTAATCCTTCGTCGCAAGTTGTCTATGGTTTTCCAACAGTTTAATTTGTTTGAACGCCGAACAGCTCTTGACAATGTCAAGGAAGGTTTGATTGTCGTTAAAAAATTATCGGACGAGGAAGCAACAAAAATCGCTAAGGAAGAGTTGGCCAAGGTTGGTCTTTCTGACCGTGAAAACCATTACCCTCGCCACTTATCAGGTGGACAGAAGCAACGGGTTGCCCTTGCGCGTGCGCTTGCTATGAAACCAGATGTCTTGCTCTTGGACGAACCCACTTCAGCCCTTGACCCAGAGTTGGTCGGTGAAGTAGAAAAGTCTATTGCAGATGCTGCCAAGTCAGGTCAGACCATGATTTTGGTCAGTCACGATATGTCTTTTGTAGCCCAAGTGGCAGACAAGGTTCTATTCCTAGATAAAGGGAAAATCATCGAGTCTGGCACACCAGATGAAATCATCAATCATCCGAAAGAAGAACGAACAAAAGAATTCTTCGCTAGTTACAAACGGACTTATATTTGATATAATAGAAGAAGGAAAACTCAGTTAGTTGGACTAGCTGAGTTTACTCTTTAAAAAAGATAGAAACGAGAGAGATCATGCTACTGCATTTATTTTCTTTGTATTTCGAGAGTTTGATCTTAACGACCATCCTTGTCGTGATTTTTCTGGGGATTTGGATTGGATTGAGAGCCATGTCTGGTGTGGACAAGACAGCCAAAGCTCGCCAAGCTCATCTATATGATATGATTATGATTGGAGTTTTGGTCGTTCCGGTGTTATCCTTTGCCGTCATGAGTTTGCTCTTGGTTTTCAAGGCATAATCCTTGCGTGACTAGCAAGAATGAGTTAGAATAAAGATAGTTACAACAAGAAAGAAGGAATTGAAATGTACGATACGATTATTATCGGTGCTGGACCTGCGGGAATGACCGCTGCCTTATATGCTGCTCGCAGCAATCTGAAAGTGGCTTTGATAGAAGGTGGTCTGCCAGGCGGGCAAATGAATAACACATCTGATATTGAAAACTATCCAGGTTATGCCAATATCAGTGGACCTGAATTGGCTGAAAAGATGTTTGAACCACTTGAAAACCTTGGAGTGGAGCATCTTTATGGCTATGTTGAAAATATTGAAGACCAGGGTGACTATAAGAAGGTAATCACTGATGATCAAGTTTACGAAACCCGTACTGTCATTGTGGCAACTGGGTCTAAACATCGTCTTTTGGGGGTTCCTGGAGAAGAAGAACTAAATAGCCGAGGCGTTTCTTATTGTGCGGTCTGTGATGGAGCTTTCTTCCGTGACCAAGACTTACTCGTAGTTGGTGGTGGAGATTCTGCGGTAGAAGAAGCCCTCTTCTTAACTCGCTTTGCCAAGACTGTCACTATTGTTCACCGTCGAGATGAACTTCGTGCCCAAAAAGTTTTGCAAGATCGTGCCTTTGCAAATGAGAAAGTCAACTTTATCTGGGATTCTGTTGTCAAGGAGATTAAAGGTGAAAATCGAGTAGAATCTGTCATTTTTGAAAATGTGAAAACGGGTCAAGTAACAGAGCAAGTCTTCGGTGGTGTCTTTATCTATGTTGGTTTGGACCCTGTTAGTGATTTTGTTAAGGATTTGAATATCCAAGACCAGGCAGGTTGGATTGTGACAGACAATCACATGAAAACTAGTGTTGACGGTATCTTTGCGGTTGGTGATGTTCGCCAGAAAGATCTTCGCCAAGTAACAACAGCAGTTGGAGATGGAGCTATCGCTGGTCAAGAAGCTTATAAATTTATTACAGAACATAGTTAAGAAAAAAGTTTCCAATCAAGTGATTGGAAACTTTTTTTATAGTCGGTTTCGGAAAACTTCGTACATGAGAATGGCTGCAGCAACACTGGCATTGAGGCTTTGAACATGACCATTCATCGGAATGGTTATCATTTCATCGACCTGTTTTTTGATGTTGCTGGAGATGCCTTTTCCTTCATTTCCGATGATGAGGGCGATTTTCCCTTTTGTATTCCACTTGTGGCAAGGAGTACCGTTCATATCCGTTCCAAAGGTCCAGAAGCCTTCAGCCTTGAGTTTGTCTAGGGTTTGACTGAGGTTGGTCACTCGGGCAATCGGTACATGCTCAATAGCACCTGTAGCCGTTTTGGCAACGACAGGAGTTACACCGACAGCACGGTGCTTGGGAATGATGACTCCTGAAACATTGGTTGCATCGGCTGTTCGCAAGATAGAACCTAGATTATGGGGGTCAGTTAAGCCGTCCAGAATCAATAGCAAAGGGTTTTCTTCTTGACGCGTTTTGGCAAGAATGTGTTCTAGCTCGCTATAGGCAAATTCAGAAACTCGAAGGACAAATCCTTGATGGACAGCGCCTTCAGTCATTTCAGAGAGGGATTTTTTTGAGGTCCAAGAGATGGAGACCTTTTTTTCAGTAGCCAGTTCCTTGACTTTCTCAACATTCTTACCTCTTAGATCTTCTTGGAGGTAAAGTTTGTTTCCAGTGTTTGCAAGGAGAGCTTCAGTAACGGCATGTACGCCATAGACAATATCATTTGTTTTCATGCCTCTATTATAACACAAAACCCCGTCTTGCAACGGGATTTTCTTTATTCCAGAATCAGTAAACCATCTTTAACAGCAAATGGGTCTTTTTCGTTGATACGATCGTAAAACATGATTCCGTTTAGATGATCAATTTCATGTTGGACAACGATGGAGTTGTAACCTTTGAGCTTGATACGGTGTTTTTCGCCGTCCTTGTCAAAGTAATCAACAGTGACACGAGCATGACGGACAACATAGCCAGGTACGTTTCGGTCAACAGAAAGGCAACCTTCTCCTTCGCCAAGAGCAGCGTCCTGAACAGAGTGGGATACAATTTTTGGATTGTACATAATGGCTTGTAAATCGTAGGCTTCCTGTGGAGTTTCACCTTCTTCTACAATATTTGGGACCAAGACGGCAATAATACGTTTTGAGATATCCAGCTGGGGAGCAGCCAATCCAACACCACCACGCAAGCCCATTTTCTCAGCCATAACAGGATCCTGAGAATGTTTGAGGAATTGCATCATTTTTTCACCAAGGATGATTTCCTGGTCAGACAGTGGGAAAGTGACCTCCTCAGCAACTGCGCGAAGAGTTGGATTCCCCTCGCGGATAATATCGTTCATATCAATTAAGTGAGCAGCTTTTGTAATACGTTCTATTGCAGACATTTTCTCTCCTTTCATTACCTCTACATGATAACACAAAATAGGCGAGAAAGAAAGTCGCAGAAGTTTCTAAAAAATAATATAATAAACGGTATTCATCTTTTGTCTGTGGTATAATAAAAGAAAAGACTTGCACCAAAAAGCAAGGGGGAATAAAGATGGAAAAGCGACAAGATAGACGGTCTCAGGGCTCTCTTTATGGGGTGTGGAGAACTAGTGTGGATTTCTTTCGGAATTATAAATCCTGGACCAATGCCCAGTTTATTATTGTGTTATTGCTTGCAGTTGCCTTATCCATGGGAGGGAACTTATTAGTTCGAGCAGTACAAGGTAGTAAGGGAACGAGTCCTAGTAGTCAAACTCTTGATTCTACAAGTTCCTCTGGTCAATTCAAAGAAAATGATTCTGACGAAAAGACAGCGCGAATCATGGCAAATGGTGACCTCCTCTATCATATCCCTATCTACCGAACAGCTCTAAAAGAAGATGGGACCTATGATTTTCATGAAAATTTTGAGTATGTCAAGCCCTGGCTCAAGCAAGCGGATTTAGTGATTGGTGACTTTGAAGGAACTGTGAACAAGGACCACTATTTGGCAGGTTATCCTCTTTTTAATGCACCTGGTGAGGTAATGGATGCGATCAAGGATGCAGGCTATCAAGTTCTTGACCTGGCTCACAATCACATCCTAGATTCACAGATAGAGGGAGTGGTTTCAACGGCTCAAGCTATTGAAAAGGCTGGAATGACACCCATCGGAGTCTACACACATGAATCCCGAGACCAAGCTCCTATAGTCATCAAGGAAGTCAATGGTATCAAGGTAGCTCTCCTGGCCTATTCCTACGGTTTTAATGGCATTGAGCAGTATATCTCTCAAGAGGACTATAATCGCTATCTTTCTGATTTGAATGAAGATAAGATGAAGGCAGAAATCGAGCGTGCAGAGAAGGAAGCGGATATTACTGTCATCATGCCTCAGATGGGAATTGAGTACCAGCTAGAACCAACGGAAGAACAGAAAACACTGTACCATAAGATGATTGACTGGGGAGCTGATATTATCTTTGGAGGGCATCCTCACGTCGTTGAACCTGCCGAAACAGTTGAAAAAGATGGTGACAAAAAACTGATTATCTATTCCATGGGGAATTTCCTCTCAAACCAGCGCATTGAAACCATGCAAGATGAGGAAAATGCCAAGTGGACGGAGCGCGGTGTTCTCATGGATGTGACCATTAAGAAAAAAGATGGCAAGACTAGGATTGAAACTGCCAAAGCGCATCCTACTTGGGTCAATCGAACACCCAAAGGGACATACTCTCCAGAAGGCTATCCGCTCTTCCTCTATCAGACCTATATCCTAGAGGACTTCATCGAGGGGGGCAGTCACCGTGACAAGTTGGACGAAGAGACCAAGGAACGAATTGACACGGCCTATAAAGAAATGAATGAACATGTAGGGTTGAAGTGGTAGGTGCTCACCCTAAAGGAGATATGATGACGATTAAATTAATTGCAACAGACATGGATGGAACCTTGTTAGACCAGAGAGGTCAACTAGATTTGCCTCGCTTGGAAAAGATTTTAGATCAGCTGGATCAAAGGGATATCCGTTTTGTTATTGCGACAGGGAATGAAGTTCACCGTATGAGGCAATTACTGGAGCACTTGGCGAGTAGAGTAGTTCTAGTCGTTGCCAATGGGGCGCGTATTTTTGAAAATAATAAACTGATTCAAGCGCAGACCTGGGATGATGCTATGGTTGACAAGGCTTTATTTCATTTTAAAGGGAGAGAGTGCCGAGATCAGTTTGTCGTAACAGGTATGAAGGGTGGTTTTGTCAAGAAAGGGACTGTTTTTACAGACCTAGAAAAATTTATGACACCAGAGATGATTGAAAAATTCTATCAACGAATGAATTTTGTGGAAGACTTGCAAGCTGACCTCTTCGGTGGAGTGTTAAAGATGAGCATGGTTGTTGGTGAAGAACGCTCTAGTTCTGTTTTGCAGGAAATCAATGACCTATTTAATGGACGCGTAAGAGCTGTTTCCAGTGGTTATGGGTGCATTGACATCCTCCAAGCTGGGATTCACAAGGCATGGGGATTAGAAGAATTACTCAAGCGCTGGAATTTGAAATCGGAACAAATCATGGCCTTTGGTGATAGTGAAAACGATGTCGAAATGTTAGAGCTGGCTGGAATTGCCTATGCGATGGAAAATGCAGATGATAATGTCAAGGCAGTTGCGACTGCCCTAGCACCAGCTAACAGCCAGGCGGGCGTTTATCAAGTTTTAGAGAATTGGTTAGAGAAAGAGGGATAGGGTGGCAGTACAGTTATTAGAGAATTGGCTCTTAAAGGAGCAGGAAAAAATTCAAACCAAGTATCGTGAATTGAATCAAGTATCTGTTCTAGAGCCAGATATCATCTTTATTGGTGATTCGATAGTGGAATATTACCCTCTTCAAGAGTTGTTTGGGGTTGCCAAGACGATTGTTAATCGTGGCATCCGAGGCTATCAGACGGGGCTTCTACTAGACAATCTTGATGCTCATCTTTATGGTGATGCTGTCGATCAAATTGTTCTCCTAATTGGGACAAATGATATTGGAAAAGATATTCCCATGAATGAAGCCTTGGATAATCTCGAGCGTGTAATCCAATCGATTGCCCGAGATTATCCGCTGTCTCAAATAAAGCTTCTTTCGATACTGCCGGTCAATGAAGGAGAAGAGTACAAGCAGACTGTTTATGTCCGAACCAATGAAAAGATCAGAGAATGGAATCAAGCCTATGAGGCTCTAGCATCCGCCTATATGCAGGTAGATTTTGTGCCGATTTATGATAGTTTGACAGATTCAGAAGGACAACTTCAATCAGCCTATACAACGGATGGCCTCCATCTAAGTGTAGCGGGTTATCAAGCCTTATCAGAAGCCTTAAAAGGGGTTCTTTTCTAAAGAAACGGCTTGATTTTGCATTTTTTTTGAAGATAGGTTATAATAGTTCTAACATCTTGGGGTCGTTACGGATTCGACAGGCATTATGAGGCATATTTTGCAACCCGTGTGGCGACGTAAACGCTCAGTTAAATATAACTGCAAAAAATAACACTTCTTACGCTCTAGCTGCCTAAAAACCAGCAGGCGTGACCTGATTTGGATTGCTCGTGTTCAATGACAGGTCTTATGATTAGCGAGATACGATCAAGCCTTGTCTAGTGGTTTGATAAGAGATTAATAGACTCGCAGTTCCTAGGCTTGAGTTATGTGTCGAGGGACTGTTAAAACAATACATAACCTATGGTTGTAGACAAATATGTTGGCAGGTGTTTGGACGTGGGTTCGACTCCCACCGGCTCCATTATGAACAGGTATACAGTAGATTTTTTCCAAATTGTATCCTTCGTTGTATCCTATTTATTCTAGTATGTTAGTGGAGAATTACTCAAGAGGCTGAAGAGGACGGTTTGCTAAATCGTTAGGTCGGGTAACTGGCGCGGGGGTTCGAATCCCCCATTCTCCGTTAGATAAACCCAGTGTTTTTCTAAACAACTATCCTTGGAGGTGGTCTCCAAGAGTAAATTTTCATAATGAGGTGAAACATGAAAAAGATCAAGTTACTAAGTATCTTAGCACTTTCAACAGTTGTCTTGGGTGCATGTTCTGTATTTTCTAATCAGTCATCTGAAGCATCTTCTGATAACAAGGAGAATACGGAACAAGTTGAGAAGAAAGATGAAGCAGCAGAAGTTAAAGAAAAAGTTACAAAAGATGCTGAAATTCTCTTAGACTCAGTTCTCACTAGCGACTCTAGTCGATTTAAGAAGATTTATGGCGAAACCTATGAAAAATGGACTGAGGCCATTTTTGCAGTGCAAACAAGTGAAAAAATCAAAGAAGAAGGTCTTTCACCTGCATCTACCTACTCAGTACAATGGCACAAAGATTTCCCTGTAGAAACTCCAGAAGAAACCATTTCAGGTTTCTTGAAGATGAAACGCAAGTTATTCCAAGATATCGGTTCTTACACTGTTAAAGATGTGAAGGTTGATGAATCAGGCAATACTGCGACTGTTACTTTTAACTCTAAGAAGTTGCATTCTAAAGGGTTGACTTCATCAATTCGAGAAGTTCTAACAATTCTTATTGGTGGTATCGATAACTTAGGTAAGTACAACCAAGCTGGTTCAAACGTCGACATCAAGCGTTACCAAACATTGGTGACATATTGGATTTACGAACACCTCTTCAGAAAAGATTTTGCTACCTACAGTGATGTAGATGCTGAAGCTGCTCTTACACCTCTTACTACTGGAGATTTTGATACAGAAATCAAATTAACCAAGGATAAGGATGGGAACTGGTTGATTTCTCAAGAAGACTATCGTACATTATCAACTGAGTTAATGGATACTACTGAGGGTTATGATAAGATTGATCGTAAGAACTCTACAAAGTCTAAGAACAAATCTACAGACAAGTCTTCTGATAAATCTTCAGACAAATCTACTGATAAATCAACAGACAAATCAACAGACAAATCAACAGATAAAAAAGATAAAAGCAATATCTAATCCTAAGATTTAAAAGAAAAACAAGTAGTCTTAATAAACTACTTGTTTTTTTATGAATTAGGATACAAAAATGTGGTGTGATAGTTAGAGTAACTCAGCTTTTCATTTCTATATATTGCTCTTAGAACCATAAAAAAACTGCATTGAGGTGCAGTTTTTCTTTATTCTACGGAAGACATGGGATTCGAACCCACGCACGCTGTTACACGCCTACCGCGTTTCCAACACGGCCTCTTAAGCCTCTTGAGTAATCTTCCAATACTTACTCAAATAGTCTACCATAAAGCCACTTATCTTGCAATAAAAATTTTGGAAATAAGAAAAATGATAGAATTTGAAAGAAAATGATAAAAAATGCTTGACTTTGATAGAAATTGTGCTAGAATGAATAGTGTAAACGATAACAGGAGGTGATTTGGTGTTAAAAACTGAGCGAAAGCAACTGATTTTAGAGGAGTTAAATCAACATCATGTAGTTTCCCTAGAAAAATTGGTTAGTCTATTAGAAACATCAGAATCGACAGTACGAAGAGATTTGGACGAATTGGAGGCGGAAAACAAGCTTCGCCGTGTGCATGGTGGAGCAGAATTGCCCCACTCCTTGCAGGAAGAAGAAACCATCCAAGAAAAATCTGTCAAAAACCTTCAAGAGAAGAAGATACTGGCTCAGAAAGCTGCCTCTCTTATTAAGGAACAAGATGTTATCTTTATCGATGCTGGAACGACAACTGCTTTTTTAATCAAGGAATTGGTTAATAAGAATATCACAGTTGTGACCAACTCCATCCATCATGCGGTTCAGTTGGTTGAAAAACAGATTCCAACTGTCATGGTTGGAGGGAGTGTCAAGATGGCAACAGATGCATGTATCGGGGGTGTTGCTCTTAACCAAATTAATCAATTGCACTTTGACCGTGCCTTTATCGGGATGAATGGTGTGGACGATGGTTATTATACGACTCCTGATATGGAGGAGGGAGCCGTTAAACGTGCTATTTTGGAGAATGCCAAACAAACCTATGTTTTGGTTGATTCGTCAAAGATTGGTCAAACTTGCTTTGCCAAGGTAGCACCGCTTAAACGCGCTATTGTCATCACAAGTCAAGGGCATGAGCTCTTGCAGGCTATTAAGAAGAAAACGGAGGTAATAGAAGTATGATTTATACAGTCACACTCAATCCGTCTATTGACTATATCGTGCGCTTGGACCAAGTTCAAGTCGGTAGTGTCAATCGTATGGACAGTGATGATAAGTTTGCTGGAGGGAAAGGAATCAATGTCAGTCGAGTTTTGAAACGCTTGGATATTCCAAATACAGCGACTGGATTTATCGGAGGTTTTACTGGTAAATTTATCACAGATACTTTGGCAGAAGAGGAAATCGAAACGCGTTTTGTCCAAGTAGCAGAAGATACTCGTATCAATGTCAAGATTAAAGCAGACCAAGAAACAGAAATCAATGGGACTGGTCCAAATGTGGAACCGGCTCAGCTAGAAGACTTGAAAGCTATTCTTTCAAGTCTGACAGCAGATGATACGGTTGTGTTTGCGGGTTCGAGTGCTAAGAACCTGGGCAATATTATCTATAAGGATTTGATTGCCTTGACACGTCAGACTGGTGCGCAAGTGGTTTGTGACTTTGAAGGACAGACCTTGATTGATAGTTTAAACTACCAGCCACTTTTGGTTAAACCAAACAATCACGAGCTTGGAGCTATCTTTGGAGTGAAACTCGAAAGTTTAGATGAAATCGAGAACTATGCTCGTCAGTTACTGGCCAAGGGAGCTCAAAACGTCATCATCTCTATGGCTGGGGACGGTGCTCTTCTTGTCACATCTGAGGGAGCTTACTTCGCAAAACCTATCAAGGGAACAGTCAAAAATTCAGTGGGAGCTGGCGACTCTATGGTCGCTGGATTTACCGGTGAATTTGTCAAATCTAAAGATGCAGTAGAAGCCTTCAAATGGGGAGTAGCTTGTGGAACAGCAACTACCTTCTCGGATGACTTGGCAACGGCGGAATTTATTAAAGAAACATATGAAAAAGTTGAGGTAGAAAAACGATGAAAATTCAAGACCTATTGAGAAAAGATGTCATGTTGCTGGATTTGCAGGCAACTGAAAAAACAGCTGTTATCGAAGAGATGATTAAAAGTTTGGTAGATCACGGTTACGTGACGGATTTTGAAACCTTTAAAGAAGGAATCTTAGCGCGTGAAGCTCTCACTTCCACTGGCTTGGGTGACGGAATTGCTATGCCTCACAGCAAAAACTCTGCTGTCAAAGAAGCAACGGTTCTCTTTGCAAAGTCAAACAAGGGTGTTGACTATGAAAGTTTGGATGGGCAACCAACAGACCTCTTCTTCATGATTGCAGCTCCAGAAGGTGCCAATGATACTCACTTAGCAGCCTTGGCAGAATTGTCTCAATACTTAATGAAAGACGGTTTTGCAGACAAACTTCGTCAAGTAACATCGGCAGATCAAGTTATCGAACTCTTTGACCAAGCTTCAGAAAAAGCTGAGGAACCTGTTCAAGCACCTGCCAATGACTCTGGCGACTTTATCGTAGCTGTTACAGCTTGTACGACAGGTATTGCCCACACTTACATGGCCCAAGAAGCCCTTCAAAAAGTGGCTGCTGAAATGGGTGTTGGGATCAAGGTTGAAACCAATGGTGCTAGCGGTGTTGGGAACCAATTGACTGCGGAAGACATCCGCAAGGCTAAAGCTGTTATCATCGCAGCAGACAAGGCTGTTGAGATGGATCGCTTTGATGGAAAACCTTTGGTTAACCGTCCAGTTGCAGACGGTATCCGTAAGACAGAAGAATTGATCAACTTGGCTCTTTCAGGAGATGCTGAAATCTACCGTGCTGCTAATGGAGCAAAAGTTGCAACAGCATCTAATGAAAAACAAAGTATCGGTGGAGCTTTCTACAAACACTTGATGAGTGGTGTATCTCAAATGTTGCCATTCGTTATCGGTGGTGGTATCATGATTGCCCTCGCCTTCTTAATCGACGGAGCTTTTGGTGTGCCACAAGATAGTCTTGGCAATCTCGGATCCTACCATGAACTAGCTTCTATGTTCATGAAAATTGGTGGAGCAGCCTTTGGCTTGATGCTTCCAGTTTTTGCAGGATACGTAGCCTACTCTATCGCTGAAAAACCAGGTTTAGTAGCTGGTTTCGTGGCTGGTGCTATTGCTAAAGAAGGATTTGCCTTTGGTAAAATTCCTTATGCCGCAGGTGGTGAAGCAACTTCAACTCTTGCAGGTGTCTCATCTGGTTTCCTAGGTGCCCTTGTTGGTGGATTTATCGCAGGTGCCTTGGTTCTTGCTATCAAGAAATACGTTAAAGTTCCTCGTTCACTTGAAGGTGCTAAATCAATCCTTCTCTTGCCACTTCTTGGAACAATCTTGACAGGATTTGTCATGCTAGCTGTTAACATCCCAATGGCAGCAATCAACACTGCTATGAATGACTTCCTAGGCGGTCTTGGAGGAGGTTCAGCTGTTCTTCTTGGTATCGTTCTTGGAGGCATGATGGCTGTCGATATGGGTGGACCTGTCAATAAAGCAGCTTATGTCTTTGGAACAGGTACGCTTGCAGCGACTGTTTCTTCAGGTGGTTCTGTAGCTATGGCAGCAGTTATGGCTGGAGGAATGGTTCCACCACTTGCTATCTTTGTCGCAACCCTTCTTTTCAAAAATAAATTTACCAAAGAAGAACGCAACTCTGGTTTGACAAACATCATCATGGGCTTGTCATTTATCACTGAGGGAGCGATTCCATTTGGTGCCGCTGACCCAGCTCGTGCGATTCCAAGCTTCATCCTTGGTTCTGCAGTAGCAGGGGGACTCGTTGGTCTTGCAGGTATTAAACTCATGGCGCCCCACGGAGGAATCTTCGTCATCGCTCTTACTTCAAATGCCCTTCTCTACCTTGCCTTTGTCTTGGTTGGTGCAATCGTAAGTGGTGTGGTTTATGGTTACCTACGTAAACTACAAGCAGTGAAATAAAAGGGAACTATATACCAGTTTACACCAACCACAAGATATAGTATTACCAATAATATCAAAAAAAGACGTTTCACGAATTTGAAACGCCTTTTAGTTTTAATAGTTGTTACCTTTTGAAGAATTGTGCTTTTTACATAATAACTGACAATTTTCAGGCACGGTTTTCCCACCTTTGCTCCAAGGAATTATGTGGTCGCCTGCCAACTCTTTAAGAGCATATTCTCTATTATTACCCTCATCTACACAATAGACACAGTGATGATTTTGTTCCTCATATTTCTGTTTGATAGTCTTATCATCAAAAAGTCTGAGTTGGAGATATTTTACATCCCCATAAATGATGTACTGGTAAATTCCTTTCATTTTAGTTGTAACTTCATCATCATTTACTAAGTCTGCTATTTTTTCGTTAATGACAGAAGCACTATTTTTGATGATATTGTTGTCTAACTGTCCTGATTGATACTCTTTGTAGATTGTTCCCCAATCCATACCTTTCAAACTGTTTTGATAGCTTATAAACTTTCCACGAACCCATTCAAGTATGGCAGAGAAATTTTGCCACAATTCAGATGCGTCAGCATCTCCCTGATGCTTCAACATGTAATCTTCGATTGTATTTGTACTGTCGTCATTGTCGTTTTGTGTAGCCCATTTAATAGCTGTTTGCAGATATTCTTGTCTATTCCAATTACCATTTAAGAGTGGTTCTGATTTGCCGTTATTCGGATTTTCTTCTGCAAGAACAACACCACGCCCACTTTTTGTTGAAAATCTTTGTTTAGCATCGGAAAGCCAAGTACCTGTATAAGCAGAATTTCTTAGTTCCTGTTCGTTCAGTGGTTCGCCTGCTGTATTGATAACGTGAAACCATTTCATTTTTTCAGAAGGCGTTCCTTTACAAACATATATATCCAACTCGTAATCAAGAATTTGTTCTGCTAAATCAGTTAGGTTCATTTGGAGATTTGGGAAATCTTGTTGTGGAGCACTAGACGGAAATTTGTTTGACTTTACAGAATAATTTCCCATAACATAGTTACAAATAGCTAATATACGCTGTTGCCCATCAAGTACTTCATACTGTCCATTCCCTAAGTCAACCCAATACATAATGCCAAGCGGACATTCTTCTAAAATAGTTTGAATAACTGCTTGCTTTTTATCGTCATTATACACGCTATTTCGTTGGTAAGAAGGGCGAATATTCAAATCTCCATTATATCCTTTTACCGCATCGGTAGTAGCACCGTCATCATTGTTGGTATAACCACTGGCTAAATCTCGAATTGTAAATGGTCTATCGAGTATATCTCTCAATCTGGTTACTTTCATTGTATTCTCTCCTTTGTTAATAACCTCTGTCTTCCGCACGACTGATAGGATTTAAATTTCTTATAAAAATACGTTTATAAACATTTTTGCCATCGAAACTAACATTGAAACTTTCTCCTTGTTTATGGTATGGTTCACCAGGATCTCCGTATGAATATGAACAACCTAATATTTCAAATTCTTTTGGATTGAACTTATCAATGAAAGTAATAGGAACGCCCATCATTCCTTCATAATCAATTGGTATATCTTTTACGTTATCTATATTTATTCCATTATAATTATCATATTTTGGGTATTTATCTTCAAATCCTTTATAATATTTATGAGCTTTTGTTTGGTCTAACTTATCTCCAATATGCCATAAGCCATCATGACGCTTTTGTAAATCTAAGTTAGTGTACCAACAAGCCATAATATGCTTAACTCTTCTGCTATCTTCATCTAATTTCTCATATTCTGCATCATCTGGAACATACAGCCAAAAATCAGAGTTCATTTTCCTAGCCCCAATCCAAATTTGGTTGTTCTGGATAAGCGGAAAAATTTCCTTGTATGTTACAGAGTTTTTGTTCCCAATAACGATAAATTTTTTCTGATGTTCCATTATTTGAGCAATGTACTCTCTAAATAAGCTAAACGGTGGATTTGTAACTATAATATCAGCTTCTTTTAAATAGTTTATACTATCTTGACTACGAAAATCGCCTGCTGTATATTTTTTATCCCCATGAATAGTAACAATTTCACCAGCATCCATATTGAAGTCGTCACCACCTTCATAAATCAAAGCATAAGACGGTTCGCTATCCTCTTGAAAATGTGTTGCTATCAGTTTTTTTAGACCTAAGCTGGTAAAGTTATTGTGAAAATATCGCCAAAAATTGGACTGGGTTGGGTCATCACAATTACAGTAAATTACTTTATCTCTAAAATGCTCTCTATAATGCCCCATTTCCTCAGCGATGTCTTTATAACGAGTATAAAATTCATCATTTTTAGCTTTTTTAGCGTTATGAAGTGAGCCAGCCATTATGCCACCTCGCTTCTAAAACCAACAGAAAAGACTTCTCCACAAAAACGTGAAAAAGCCTGTTTTAGTGCTTGACAAAAAACACGTCCGATTACATAATCAGCGTGAGCTGTGAGCTGTGAGCTGTGAGCTGTGAGCTGTGAGCTGTGAGCTGTGAGCTGTGAGCTGTGAGCTGTGAGCTGTGAGCTGTGAGCTGTGAGCTGTGATTGAGTTCATACCAATCATTCCTTTACTTTTTGATAGTTTTATTATATCAAAATTTCAAAATTTTGCATATCTCTTTTTTTGATGAACAGTCAGCTGGATCATAAAGGATATTAAAAAGATGTTCTGAAATTGCTTAGAGAGGGAAACCATGAATAAGAAAATTTTATTTGCATCTCTTAATACTAAACTATCCAGGGAAATATTGACCTTTTTCGAAATGGCTGTGAAATATGGTATAATAGAAGAATGGCAAACAAGAATACTACAAAAACAAGACGGAGACCGTCTAAAGCAGAACTCGAAAGAAAACAAGCTATTCAGAGGATGTTGATTTCCTTAGGGATTGCCTTATTGTTGATTATTGCAGCCCTCAAGCTCGGTGCGGCGGGTATCACCCTTTATAATCTCATTCGACTGTTGGTTGGAAGTTTGGCCTATGTGGCCATAGGTGGCCTCCTCATCTATCTTTTTCTTTTTAAATGGATCCGCAAGCAGGAGGGACTTCTGTCAGGCTTTCTCTGTATCTTCGCTGGCTTACTCTTAATTTTTGAGGCTTACCTTGTCTGGAAATTTGGCTTGGAGCAGGCAGTTCTAAAAGGGACCTTGTCTCAAGTTATGACGGACTTGACTGGTATGCGAGTGACTAGCTTCGCTGGTGGAGGCTTGCTTGGTGTTGGACTTTATACCCCCATATCCTTTCTTTTCTCAAATATCGGATCGTACTTTATTGGAGTTCTCTTGATTCTAGTTGGGGCACTCTTGGTTAGTCCCTGGTCTATTTATGATGTTGCAGCCTTTATTGGAACTCAGTTTAGATCTTTCATGGAAAAACAGGAACGGAGAAAACAGGAACGCTTCATCAAGAGAGAAGAAGAGAAGGCTCGTCAAGAAGCTGAAGAAGCAGCAAGAATCAAGAGAGAACAAGAAGAACAGGATGCATTGCCGCTTCCTCCTGTAGATCCTGAAACGGGAGAAATCTTATCAGAGGTACCAGACTACGATTTCCCACTAATTCCTGAGGAAGAGTGGATTGAACCGGAGATTATCCTCCCTCAAACTGGTTTTGACGTTCCAGATGTGGAAGAAGACTTTGAGGATGAAGAGGTGCAGGTTGATTTTTCTGCCAAGGAAGCCCTCGAATACAAGCTACCAAGCTTGCAACTCTTTGCGCCAGATAAACCCAAAGATCAGTCCAAGGAAAAGAAGATTGTTCGAGAAAATATCAAAATCCTAGAAGAAACCTTTGCTAGCTTTGGTATCAAGGTAACGGTTGAACGGGCTGAAATCGGCCCATCAGTAACCAAGTATGAAGTCAAGCCTGCAGTTGGTGTGCGGGTTAACCGCATTTCTAACTTGGCAGACGACCTAGCGCTTGCTCTAGCGGCCAAGGATGTTCGGATTGAGGCACCAATACCTGGTAAATCCTTAGTCGGGATTGAGGTTCCTAACTCTGAAATTGCGACTGTTTCCTTCCGAGAACTCTGGGAACAGTCTCAGACTAAACCAGAAAATCTCCTCGAAATTCCTCTAGGTAAGGCTGTCAATGGAACTGCTCGCACCTTTGACCTTTCCAAGATGCCCCACCTACTGGTTGCAGGTTCGACGGGATCAGGGAAGTCAGTCGCAGTTAATGGCATTATCGCTAGCATTCTTATGAAAGCAAGACCCGACCAGGTCAAGTTTATGATGGTGGATCCAAAGATGGTTGAGTTATCGGTTTACAACGACATCCCTCATCTCTTGATCCCAGTTGTGACCAATCCACGAAAGGCCAGCAAGGCTCTCCAAAAGGTCGTGGATGAGATGGAAAACCGTTACGAACTCTTCGCTAAGGTTGGAGTACGAAATATCGCTGGTTACAATGCCAAGGTTGAGGAATTTAATAGCCAATCTGAGTACAAACAAGTACCGCTGCCTTTGATTGTTGTCATTGTAGATGAGTTGGCTGACCTCATGATGGTGGCTAGCAAGGAAGTAGAAGATGCCATCATTCGTCTCGGACAGAAGGCGCGTGCTGCAGGGATTCACATGATTCTCGCAACGCAACGTCCATCGGTTGATGTCATCTCTGGTCTCATTAAAGCCAATGTCCCATCTCGTGTGGCTTTTGCAGTTTCATCAGGTACAGATTCACGAACCATCTTGGATGAGAATGGAGCAGAAAAACTGCTCGGTCGAGGAGACATGCTCTTTAAACCAATTGATGAAAATCACCCAGTCCGCCTACAAGGATCCTTTATCTCAGATGATGATGTCGAACGCATCGTAAACTTCATCAAGGCTCAGGCAGATGCGGACTACGATGACAGCTTTGATCCAGGAGATGTTCCTGAAAATGAAGGAGATTTTTCTGATGGTGAAGCTGGTGGCGATCCGCTTTTTGAAGAAGCTAAGGCTTTGGTTATCGAAACCCAGAAAGCTAGCGCTTCGATGATTCAGCGTCGTTTGTCAGTTGGATTTAACCGTGCGACTCGCCTGATGGAAGAACTTGAAATGGCAGGTGTCATCGGTCCAGCTGAGGGAACCAAACCACGAAAAGTATTGCAACAATAAAAAAATAGCTTCTTTCCAAATCTGGAAGGAAGTTATTTTTTTGATTACTGGTTCGTTTTAGTTTCAGAACTCGTCGTATTTGACTGTGTTCCATTATCGCTTGTTTCTTTATTTGTAGCTGGTGTAGAAGAGTCCTGAGTTGTTGTTTTCTGTTCTTCTTTTTTCTCCTCTTTTTTATTGGATTGAGAAGTTTCTTCCTGCGAGGTATTTTCTTTAGTAGAAGTGTTGTCCTTGTTAGGTGTAGTATTTTCCTGAGGGGCTTCCTTTTGAATTTCCTTGACAACAGTTGTTTGGGTTGTCGTCGGTTCTTTCTTGTTGTTTTTGTTATTATCCATGGCGTTCATGATGGTGATAGTAGCAGTGATGAGACCAAGGATACTACCGATGGTAGCAATCGTTTTTTGAAAGACAGTAAATCCCTTTTTGATGTGTTCTGTTTTTGGTTTTGAAGTTCTACGATAGTTAGACATGATACTCTCCTTTAATTATGATTTATTATACCTCATTTCTTTAAAAAAATCTTAAAAAAAGAGAAACCTCCCTTTCTTGTCGCAGGTCTCTTTTCGTGATACAATAGAAGGAGTGATTTTAGAAAGCGTGAGAAAACATGATCTACTTTGATAATTCGGCGACAACCAAGCCTTATCCTGAAGCACTTGAAACTTACATGCAGGTCGCTTCAAAAATTGTAGGAAATCCGTCTAGTCTCCATCGTTTGGGAGATCAGGCAACACGAATTTTAGATGCTTCCCGGCAGCAAATTGCAGATTTGATTGGGAAGAAGAGTGATGAAATCTTCTTTACCTCTGGCGGAACAGAAGGGGATAACTGGATCATCAAGGGTGTGGCCTTTGAAAAAGCCCAGTTTGGCAAGCACATCATCGTATCAGCCATTGAGCATCCAGCAGTCAAGGAGTCAGCCATCTGGCTGAAAAGTCAAGGTTTTGAGGTAGATTTTGCCCCAGTTGATGAGAAAGGATTTGTAGATGTCAAAGCTCTAGCAAGTTTGATTCGATCGGATACAACGTTAATTTCGGTCATGGCAGTTAACAATGAAATCGGATCTATCCAGCCTATTGAGGCTATCTCAGAACTGTTGGCAGATAAGCCGACTATTTCCTTCCACGTTGATGCAGTTCAGGCACTTGCTAAGATTCCGACTGAAAAATACCTGACGGATCGGGTGGATTTTGCAACCTTTTCGAGCCATAAGTTTCATGGTGTCAGAGGTGTTGGCCTTGTCTATATCAAGTCTGGTAAGAAGATTACGCCTCTTTTAACAGGTGGTGGTCAAGAGGGAGACTATCGTTCGACAACTGAGAATGTAGCAGGGATTGCAGCAACAGCCAAGGCCCTCCGTTTGTCTATGGAAAAATTAGCTATCTTTGCTAGCAAGACAGGGCAGATGAAGGCAGTCATTCGTCAAGCCCTTCTGGATTATCCAGATATTTTTGTCTTTTCGGATGAGGAAGACTTTGCCCCTCATATCCTGACTTTTGGGATTAAGGGGGTTCGTGGAGAAGTCATCGTTCATGCATTTGAAGACTATGATATTTTCATTTCCACAACCTCTGCTTGTTCGTCCAAGGCTGGAAAACCTGCGGGGACCTTGATTGCCATGGGAGTGGACAAGGATAAGGCCCAGTCAGCTGTGCGTCTTAGCCTAGACCTTGAAAATGATATGAGTCAGGTTGAGCAGTTTTTGACCAAGCTAAAATTAATTTACAATCAAACTAGAAAAGTAAGATAGGAGCATTTATGCAATATTCAGAAATTATGATTCGCTATGGAGAATTGTCAACCAAACACAAAAATCGTATGCGTTTCATCAATAAACTTCGTAATAATATTTCGGACGTTTTGTCCATCTATCCTCAAGTTAAGGTAACCGCAGACCGCGACCGTGCCCACGCTTACCTGAATGGAGCTGATTATACAGCAGTAGCAGAATCTCTCAAACAAGTCTTTGGGATCCAAAACTTTTCTCCCGTTTATAAAGTTGAAAAGTCTGTAGAAGTCCTTAAATCAGCTGTCCAAGAGATTATGAAGGAAATCTATAAGGAAGGGATGACCTTTAAAATCACTAGTAAGCGTAGCGACCACAACTTCGAATTGGATAGTCGTGAACTTAATCAAACTCTTGGTGGTGCTGTTTTCGAGGCTATTCCAAACGTGCAAGCTCAGATGAAAAATCCAGATATTAATCTTCAGGTTGAGATTCGTGAGGAGGCTGCCTATCTTTCCTATGAAACCTTTCGTGGAGCAGGAGGATTACCTGTGGGAAGTTCTGGTAAAGGCATGCTCATGTTGTCAGGAGGGATTGACTCACCTGTAGCAGGTTATCTAGCTCTTAAACGAGGGGTAGATATTGAGGCGGTTCACTTTGCTAGCCCGCCATATACTAGTCCTGGTGCCCTCAAGAAAGCCCACGATTTGACTCGGAAATTGACCAAGTTTGGTGGCAATATCCAGTTTATTGAGGTGCCTTTCACTGAGATTCAAGAGGAAATCAAGGCTAAGGCGCCAGAAGCCTACCTTATGACCTTGACGCGTCGTTTTATGATGCGCATTACCGACCGTATCCGTGAGGTACGAAATGGTTTAGTTATCATCAATGGGGAAAGTCTTGGTCAAGTAGCGAGCCAAACTTTGGAAAGCATGCAGACTATCAACGCTGTGACTAGCACTCCAATTATTCGTCCCGTGGTTACGATGGACAAGTTGGAAATCATTGACATCGCGCAGGAAATCGATACCTTTGAAATTTCAATTCAGCCTTTTGAGGACTGCTGTACTATTTTTGCGCCTGATCGTCCTAAGACTAATCCTAAGATAGAGAATGCTGAGCAGTATGAAAAAAGGATGGATGTTGAAGGTTTGGTTGAGCGTGCAGTGGCAGGGATTATGATCACGAAGATTACACCACAAGCTGAAAAAGATGCTGTCGATGAGTTAATTGATAATCTCCTCTAATCAGAAAAACCAGAAGAATTTAGAATATTAAGTGAGAAAAGTTAGTTATTTATCCCTTAAAATGGACAATTACTGACTTTTTTTCTATTTTTATGGTATAATGAGATAAAATTTTGAATATAGAGAGTTTTCTGACAATGAATCATTCCTACTTTTACTTAAAAATGAAAGAACACAAACTCAAAGTTCCTTATACAGGAAAGGAGCGTCGTGTGCGTGTGCTCCTGCCAAAGGACTACGAGAAAGACACAGACCGTTTTTACCCTGTTGTTTACTTTCATGATGGGCAAAATGTCTTTTACAGCAAGGAGTCCTATATCGGTCACTCTTGGAAGATTATTCCAGCTATTAAGCGAAATCCTGACATCAGTCGCATGATTGTTGTTGCTATTGACAATGATGGCTTGGGGAGGATGCATGAGTACGCTGCTTGGAAGTTCCAAGAATCTCCTATCCCAGGTCAACAGTTTGGCGGTAAGGGTGTGGAGTATGCCGAGTTTGTCATGGAAGTGGTCAAGCCTTTTATCGATGAAACCTATCGTACCAAAGCTGATCGCCAGCATACGGCTATGATTGGTTCGTCACTAGGAGGCAATATTACTCAGTTTATCGGACTAGAGTACCAAGACCGAATTGGTTGTCTAGGTGTCTTCTCATCTGCTAACTGGCTTCACCAAGAAGCCTTTAACCGCTATATCGAGCGCAAGAAATTGTCGCCTGAACAGCGCATTTTCATCTATGTAGGAACAGAAGAAGCAGACGATACGGACAAGACCTTGATGGCTGGCAATATCAAGCAAGCCTATATCGATTCGTCGCTTCGCTATTACCGTGATTTGATTGCAGGTGGAGTACACTTGGATAATCTTGTTTTGAAAGTTCAGTCTGGTGCTATCCATAGTGAGATTCCATGGTCGGAAAATTTACCAGACTGTCTCCGATTTTTTGCAGAGAAATGGTAAGTTAGGAAAGGAGAAAGCCAATGCATATTGAAAACCTTAGCCACTGGAGTGGCCATCTCAACCGTGAAATGTATCTCAACCGTTATGGACATGCTGGGATTCCAGTTGTTGTTTTTGCTTCATCTGGTGGCAGTCACAATGAATACTATGATTTTGGCATGATTGATGCCTGTGCTTCCTTTATCGAGGAGGGCCGCGTCCAGTTCTTTACGCTATCCAGTGTGGACAGTGAGAGCTGGCTGGCTACTTGGAAAAATGCTCATGACCAGGCGGAGATGCACCGCGCCTACGAACGCTATGTAATTGAGGAGGCCATTCCTTTTATCAAGCATAAGACAGGTTGGTTTGATGGCATGATGACGACAGGATGCTCAATGGGGGCTTACCATGCACTTAATTTCTTTCTCCAGCATCCAGATGTCTTTACCAAGGTGATTGCCCTCAGTGGTGTTTACGACGCACGTTTCTTTGTTGGCGATTACTACAATGACGATGCTATTTACCAAAACTCGCCAGTAGATTATATCTGGAATCAAAACGACGGCTGGTTTATTGATCGTTACCGTCAGGCAGAAATCGTCGTTTGTACGGGACTTGGTGCCTGGGAACAAGATGGTCTGCCATCTTTCTACAAGCTCAAAGAAGCCTTTGACCAGAAACAAATTCCAGCCTGGTTTGCTGAATGGGGACACGATGTAGCCCATGACTGGGAATGGTGGCGTAAACAAATGCCTTATTTTCTTGGACACCTGTATCTATAAAAGGAGTTGCCTATGAATTACCTTGTTATTTCTCCCTATTATCCACAAAACTTTCAACAGTTTACTATTGAACTAGCTAGTAAAGGCATCACAGTATTGGGAATTGGTCAAGAACCCTACGAGCAACTGGATGAGCCTTTGCGCAATAGCCTGACCGAGTATTTCCGTGTAGACAATCTTGAGAACATAGACGAAGTTAAGCGTGCTGTTGCCTTTCTTTTCTACAAGCATGGTCCTATCGACCGCATCGAGTCGCACAATGAATACTGGCTTGAACTAGACGCAACACTCAGAGAACAATTCAATGTCTTTGGTGCCAAACCCGAAGATCTTAAAAAAACCAAGTTTAAGTCTGAGATGAAGAAACTCTTCCAGAAGGCAGGCGTACCAGTTGTACCTGGGGCTGTTATCCAGACAGAAGCAGATGTAGACCAAGCAGTCGAGACGATTGGCCTACCAATGATTGCCAAACCTGATAACGGAGTGGGAGCGGCAGCAACCTTTAAGCTTGAGACAGAAGAAGATGTAAATCACTTCAAGGAAGAGTGGGACCATTCTACCGTTTATTTCTTTGAGAAATTTGTCACTTCTAGTGAAATCTGTACCTTTGACGGGCTTGTGGACAAGGATGGCAATATCGTCTTTTCAACGACTTTCGATTATGCCCATACACCACTTGATCTCATGATTTATAAGATGGACAATTCTTACTATGTGCTTAAGGATATGGATCCTAAGCTGCGCAAGTATGGCGAGGCCATCGTCAAAGAATTTGGAATGAGAGAACGCTTTTTCCATATCGAGTTTTTCCGTGACGGGGACGACTACATTGCCATTGAGTACAATAACCGTCCTGCAGGTGGCTTTACCATTGATGTTTATAACTTTGCTCACTCTTTGGACCTCTATCGTGGCTATGCAGCTATTGTCGCAGGAGAAGAGTTCCCAGCATCAGAGTTTGAACCACAATACTGTTTAGCTACATCACGTCGTGCCAATGCAAACTATGTCTATTCAGAAGAAGACTTGCTTGCTAAGTACAGCCAGCAATTCAAGGTCAAAAAAATCATGCCAGCAGCCTTTGCAGAGCTACAAGGGGACTACCTTTATATGCTGACCACTCCGAGTCGCCAAGAGATGGAGCAGATGATTGTAGACTTTGGTAAGCGTCAAGAATAATGATTAGGACAAAAGGAGTTTGGCTCCTTTTGTCCTTTTCTTAAAGATAAGTTAAATAAAGCGTTTTCCATAGATTCTTTTAGAAAAGATATTGCTAAAAGGCCTAAAAATTGATAGAATAAGGATTGTCTAAAAAAATTTAAGGAGAATCTATCAAATGGATTTTACATGGGCTATTAAATATGCCACAGAATTCTTGGGAACTGCTATTTTGATCATTCTTGGTAATGGTGCAGTTGCTAACGTTGAACTTAAAGGTACGAAAGGTCACCAAAGTGGCTGGCTCGTTATCGCGGTTGGTTATGGTATGGGGGTTATGATCCCAGCCTTGATGTTTGGTAATGTATCTGGTAACCACATCAACCCAGCTTTCACTCTTGGACTTGCTGTTAGTGGACTTTTCTCTTGGGAGCAAGTACCATATTACATCCTAGCACAAGTTTTGGGAGCAATCTTTGGTCAAGCTTTGGTTGTAGCGACTCACCGTCCTTACTACTTGAAGACAGAAAATCCAAACAATATCTTGGGTACCTTCTCAACAATTTCAAGCATCGACCACGGTACAAAAGAATCACGTTTTGCAGCTACTGTTAACGGCTTCCTCAATGAGTTTGTAGGTTCATTTGTTCTTTTCTTTGCAGCCCTAGGAATGACTAAAAACTTCTTTGGTGCTGAGGTTCTTCAATACATGAAACAAATGGCTACTCAAGCTGGACAAACTGTTGATTTAAGTGAATTGGCAGTGAAAGCTCAAGTGGCTCCACATACAGCTGCTGGGATCTCAGTTGCGCACTTGGCACTTGGTTTCCTAGTAATGGCCTTGGTAACTTCACTCGGTGGACCTACTGGTCCTGGTTTGAACCCAGCTCGTGACTTTGGACCACGTCTTCTTCACGAACTCCTTCCAAAATCAGTTCTTGGTCAACACAAGGGTGATTCAAAATGGTGGTATGCATGGGTTCCAGTTGTAGCTCCAATTGCAGCGGGTATTGCGGCAGTAGCACTATTCAAACTACTTTACCTATAAGAAATGAAACTGGGATACCCCAGTTTTTTTGTTATAAAATTTCTAAATAAAATAGATATGGCTTGTAAAATATTCGAAAATCCTTTAAAATAAAAGAGTTGGAGGAATTTATGAATGTGAATGAGATTGTTCGGATCGTTCCGACTTTGAAAGTTAATAATCGAAAATTAAATGAAAGATTTTACATTGAAACCCTGGGGATGAAACCTTTGCTTGAAGAGTCTGCCTTTCTTTCATTAGGCGACCAGACAGCTACGGAGAGATTGATTTTAGAAGAGGCTCCAAGCATGCGAACACGCAGAGTTGAAGGGCTTAAGAAGCTAGCTAGACTCTTGATAAAGGTTGAAAATCCTTCTGAAATCGAGGCCCTTCTTTCTCAAATGAAGTTTCTTCCTCGCTTATTTAAAGGAAACCGAGGGTATGCTTTTGAGATTGTTTCTCCTGAAGAGGATGTGATCCTTGTTCATGCGGAAAATGATGTAAGAGATCTGGTTCCACTGGAAACTGTTCCTGAATTTTATTCAAATACAAGTATAAAATACGTGAGTCAATGTGAGGTTTCTATGGAGTTGCGTTTCCCTGAAGGGACAGAGAGTTTACTTGATCCTGAAGGAGTAACGCCAGCAATTACCTTTACTAAAGGGCAAGGACCAGATTTGGCTGTTGAAAACAATGTTACCTGGGACTTGTCTATGCTGAAATTTTTGGTAAAGGATCTAGAGTTGACTAGTCTTCGTCAGAAATTTGAAGGCACAGACTATTTTATTCCAAAGTCTGAAAAATTCTTCCTTGGTAAAGATACCAATAACATTGAATTGTGGTTTGAAGAAGCATGAAGTGGGAAAAAATTCTAAGAAAAATAGAAAATCAAATCGAGGCAGGGATTTATCCCGGGGCCTCTTTTGCGTATTATAAGGATGGTGAATGGAAAGAGTCTTATCTAGGATTGAGTGATCCAGAACGAGACTTGAAGACAGAAACCGGTTTGCTTTATGATTTGGCCAGTGTGAGTAAGGTCGTGGGAGTGGGGACGGTTTTTACCTTCTTGTGGCAGTATGGCAAATTAGATATTGAGCGACCGGTGACGGATTTTTTACCGGAGTGTGATTATTCTGATATCACTATACGGCAACTTCTGACCCATGCCACAGACTTGGACCCCTTTATTCCCAACCGAGACAAGTTAAGTGCAGAGGAATTGAGAGAAGCCATGTTTCACCTCAACAGACGAAATCAGTCAGCCTTCCTATACTCGGACGTTCACTTTTTACTCTTGGGCTTTCTTTTGGAAAAAATCTTTAATCAAGACTTGGATCAGATTATAGAAGAACAAGTTTTGGAAGCATGGGGGATGAAGGAGACCAAGTTCGGTCCCGTTGAGCAAGCTGTACCAACAGTGAAAGGAGTGGAGGCCGGAAATATTCATGATCCCAAAGCCCGTCTATTAGGGAAACACGCAGGAAGTGCTGGTTTGTTTTCGACTGTTAAGGATTTGCAGATCTTTCTGGAACATTACTTGAAAGATGATTTTGCAGCAGAATTGAGCCAAAATTTTTCTCCCTTAGATGATAAGGAGCGTTCCCTATCTTGGAATCTGGAAGGAGCCTGGCTCGACCATACGGGTTATACAGGTACCTTCATCATGTGGAATCGGGAGAAGCAGGAGGCGGCTATCTTTTTATCCAATCGAACGTATGAGAAGGATGAGCGTGCCCAGTGGATAGTCGATCGAAACCAAGTCATGGAAATGATTCGTCAAGGGGAGTAGGGAGAAGCATGTCAAAAACCGTAAAAGGAACTCTGTATACAGTAGTGGCAGGGATTGCTTGGGGCTTGTCTGGAACTAGTGGACAATACCTAATGGCACACGGGATTTCCGCTCTAGTCTTGACCAATTTGCGACTTATCATTGCAGGCTTGGCATTGGTGTTCTTATCCTACGTGACTGCAAAGGATAAACTCCTTTCTTTTTTAAAGCACAGAAAAAGCCTTTTATCTCTGCTGTTATTTGCCTTGTTCGGGCTTTTCTTAAACCAGTTTGCCTATCTTTCTGCCATTCAGGAGACCAATGCTGGAACGGCGACGGTGCTTCAGTATGTTTGTCCTGTCGGGGTTTTGATTTATAGCTGCATCAAGGATAAGGTGGCGCCGACTCTGGCAGAGATTATTTCAATTGGTTTAGCAATTGGAGGAACTTTTCTTATTGCAACGCATGGGGAACTTGACCAGTTGTCGGTCACACCTGCTGGTCTTTTCTGGGGCCTCTTTTCAGCCTTGACCTATGCCCTCTATATTATCCTCCCTATTGCTTTGATTAAGAAGTGGGGAAGCATGTTGGTGATTGGTGCGGGAATGGTCATAGCAGGTTTGGTCGCCCTTCCTTTTACAGGTGTTCTACAGACTGCTATCCCAACAAGTTTGGATTTCCTCCTTGCGTTTGCGGGCATTATCCTTATTGGGACAGTCTTTTCCTATACAGCCTTCTTAAAAGGAGCTAGTCTATTAGGGCCAGTTAAGTCCAGTTTATTGGCTTCCATAGAGCCCATATCAGCTGTTTTCTTTGCCTTTCTAATTATGAAGGAGCAATTCTATGCGATTGATTTTGTCGGTATGGCCATGATTTTGCTTGCAGTGACTATCATTTCTTTGAAAGATTTACTGCTGGAAAGTAAGCATAAATAAAAAATCCACTCAACTGAGTGGATTTTATGTATCTAAATGATTAGTCTTTATTTTCGTGTGGCAAAATCAAGTTCAAGATGATTCCTGTCATGGCTGATAGAGCAGTACCTGAAAGTGTAACTGGGCCAAGTTTGAGGATAGCCCCACCAAGTCCAAGTACCAACATGGCACTTGCGATGATGAGGTTACGCATTTGACTGAAGTCAACGCGTTCTTTAATCAAAACTTTTAGACCGTTGCTGGCGATAACTCCGTAGAGAAGGATGGACATGCCACCAAGCACAGCATTTGGAATGGTTGAAATCAAGGCAGTGAATTTACCTAGGAAGCTAAGAGCAATCGCGATGAAGGCTGCGTTACGGATAACAGAGACAGAAGCGATACGAGTCATACCGATAACTCCAGTATTTTCTCCGTAGGTCGTATTAGCTGGTCCACCTAGGAAGGCAGAAACAGAGGTTGCGATACCGTCACCAAGAAGAGTACGGTGAAGACCTGGTTCTTTCAAGAATTGACGGCCACAGATTTGGCTCAAGACTGTGTGGTCTCCAATGTGTTCAGAGATGGTTACGATAGCGATTGGCAAGATAGCGATTGTTTCAGGTCCAAAGTATAGGTCATATTGCTTGAAGGCTCCACCTGTACTAAATGGCAAGTAGAAACCAGGAATTTCAAACCAGTTGGCTTGAAGGACTGGGGTAAAGTCAACCAAACCAAGCATCATAGCGAAGATATAACCACCGATAATGGCAAAGAGGAAAGGAATGATTCGTAGGAAGCCTTTTCCTTTGGTATTGATAAAGGCAGCAATCAAGAAAGTAACAACTGCTACAAGAGCATTTTTCCAATTTCCATCAGCTACAAGACCAGCATTGGTCACGGCTGAACCTGCAAGTCCAAGACCGATAACGATGATCATAGGTCCGATGATGATTGGTGGCAAGAGTTTGTCAATCCATTTCGTACCCGCAAAACGAACACTTGCAGCCACAAGGACATAGATAAACCCTGTAAGGATAACCCCCGTTTGTGCAGCTGATACATCCCCTCCCATTTCTTTCATGGCTAGAGACATCGCTGTGATAAAGGCGAATGAAGAACCAAGATAAACTGGAACCTTAAAACCAGTAGAAATCATGTAAATCAGTGTACCAACACCTGAAGCAAAAAGGGCAACAGATACAGGCATTCCCAAAATCAAGGGTACCAAGATGGTCGCACCAAACATGGCAAATACGTGCTGGAAACTTAGAAGAATACCTTTACCAGCAGAAGGACGTTGATCAACGTCTAGTAACAAGTCAACAGTTGATTCCTGTTTCATAAAAACCTCACTTTTGGGCACCAAAAAAGAGCCCATTATTTTGCAGCAATAGGCCCTAAGAGTAAGACTTTTTAAAAAATAGCTATCTTTTAAAAATTTATATAAATCTGCGCCTTCGTCACCTCACAGGATGACATTAAAAACCTTTGCTTATGATAGTATAGCAGAAAAAATTCGTTTTGTAAACGAATTTTTCCCGAGCCTAGAAATACGAGAGCGAGGTATGATTTTGTAAATTGTTTTCTGAACTTTAAACAAGGGCTCACCATTGTTTAAAGTGGGCGTTTGTTGGGCATGCCAGCCTTTCTTGGGTACTTGTTAGGTGTTTCCTTTTTCTTTTCGACGACAGTGATGTAGCGCGGATCTCCATTTGGCAGGGCATAGCTGAGGTTGTTCTCTACCTTGCTAAAGAGCAGATTGAGGGCATTCTTGGCTTCTATCAATTCCTCGGGGGCATTGCTAGCCTTGAGTGCCAAGAGTTTTCCGCCAACTTTAAGGTAGGGAATGGTCAATTCAGACAAGACTTGCATGCGTGCAACCGCACGAGCAGTCACTATATCAAACTGAGCACGGAAGTTCTTGTCTTGGGCAAAGTCTTCTGCACGTCCATGATAGAAGTGAACTCCATCCAAATTCAGCTCCTGAGCCAATAGTTGGAGGAAGTTGATGCGCTTATTTAGTGAATCAATGATGGTCACATCTAACTGAGGATAGAGGATTTTCATAGGAAGACTCGGAAATCCTGCCCCTGCCCCGATATCAAGAAGTTTGATAGTTTCATTTGAAATCAAGCCTTGTAGGATGGGTGCAATCGAATCATAAAAGTGTTTAAGGTAGACTTCTTCTTTGTCAGTGATAGCGGTCAGGTTAATTTTTTCATTCCACTCAACCAAGAGTTCAAAATAGCGTTCAAATTGATTCTTTTGCTGGTCTGAAAGTGAAAGGTTTTGCTCCGCTAGCAAGTCGTAAAATGTTTCTGGTTTCATAGTTATTTCCTTCTCTAGTATCATCTTATTTTACCATATTCATTAAAAATTTGATATACTGGTATTAATCTAAAAGCAGAAAGGAATAAGATTATGACTTGGATTATTCTTGGAGTTTTGACTCTGATTGTTATTTTTGTGATTGTTAGCTATAACGGTTTGGTGAAAAATCGTATGCAGACCAAGGAGGCTTGGAGTCAGATCGATGTTCAGTTGAAGCGTCGTAATGATCTCCTCCCAAACTTGATTGAAACAGTCAAAGGCTATGCGAAATATGAAGGATCTACCTTGGAAAAAGTGACAGAACTTCGAAGACAAGTAGCCGCAGCAACCTCACCAGCTGAAGCGATGAAGGCCAGTGATGCCCTTACTCGCCAGATTTCTGGTATCTTTGCAGTAGCAGAGAATTACCCAGACTTGAAAGCTAGTGCTAACTTTATCAAATTACAAGAAGAGTTGACTAATACAGAAAATAAAATTTCCTACTCACGCCAACTCTACAACAGTGTTGTCAGCAACTACAATGTAAAACTAGAAAGCTTCCCAAGTAATGTCATCGCAGGGCTATTTGGCTTTAAAGCTGCGGACTTCCTTCAAACACCTGAAGAGGAAAAGGCAGTTCCTAAAGTTGACTTTAGCGGTTTAGGTGACTAAGATGTTGTTTGATCAAATTGCGAGCAATAAACGAAAAACATGGATTTTGTTGCTGGTTTTCTTCCTACTCTTGGCCTTGGTTGGTTATGCGGTTGGCTATCTCTTCATGCGATCAGGTCTTGGAGGGATGATCATAGCCCTAATCATTGGTCTTGTCTATGCCTTAACCATGATCTTTCAATCAACAGAGATTGTCATGTCTATGAATGGGGCGCGTGAGGTTAATGAACAAACGGCACCAGACCTCTATCATGTAGTGGAAGATATGGCCATGGTTGCTCAGATCCCCATGCCACGTGTTTTCATCATTGAGGATTCTTCTTTAAATGCCTTTGCAACAGGTTCGAATCCGCAGAATGCAGCAGTTGCGGCCACTTCGGGTCTCCTAGCCATCATGAATCGTGAGGAGCTAGAAGCAGTAATGGGGCATGAAGTCAGTCATATCCGGAACTACGATATCCGCATTTCGACCATTGCTGTTGCCCTTGCCAGTGCCATTACACTGCTATCTAGTATGGCTGGTCGGATGATGTGGTGGGGTGGCGCAGGTCGCAGACGGAGCGATAATGATCGTGACGGAAATGGTCTAGAGATTATCATGCTTGTCATCTCTCTCCTAGCAATTGTTTTGGCTCCCTTGGCAGCAACCTTGGTACAACTAGCCATTTCCCGTCAGAGGGAATTTCTGGCGGATGCATCTAGTGTAGAGCTGACCCGCAATCCTCAAGGGATGATCAATGCCTTGCGCAAGTTGGACAATAGCGAACCAATGCATCACCATGTCGACGATGCTAGCAGCGCACTTTATATCAATGATCCCAAGAAAGGTGGGGGACTTCAAAAACTCTTTTACACCCACCCACCTATCTCAGAACGAATTGAGCGTTTGAAACAGATGTAAACAAAATCCAGAGAAACTTCTCTGGATTTTTGATTTTAGCATCTCACTTTTAACTTGTCATCTCACGGAAAAATAGTATAATATATGTAATTCTATATAATTGAGGTGAATGATGTATAAGCGCTTGATGACGTTTTTCTTGATTTTGATTTTTATGCCGATTCATTTGAGTATAGCAGAGAAAATCATGCGAATAAATTCATTACCGCTATCCATCCTTTTTATGCTTGTTGAACTTGCAATATTTTTATATGTAGGAAAAAAGTATGACTTGTTTCACATTCGGAAAATCCGCCTAAAAGATATTCTTAAATGTTTTCTTTTATACGCCTTGCTCTTCCTATTTTATATTTTGGTCAATTTTTTAGGCCCTACCCAATCAGACACAACTCAAACTGTGCAAAGTTTATCCCTTTCATGGTCTGTACTTTTTGTGGATCTCTGTGTTTTGGCACCTGTCACGGAAGAAATCTTTATGCGAGGTATGTTACAGGGGATAGTATTTAAGAATACATATTTTGGCTTGTTTGTCACATCGCTTCTTTTTGCTTATTTGCATGGTCCCTATACTATTCCTAGCTTTATCACCTATTTAGGTATGGGATTTGCATTTGGGATAAGGTATAAGACTTCTGACAACCTATGGAATTCCATTCTTTTGCATGTCCTTAATAATCTGGTTGCGTTTTGCTTTTTGTATATGAGATAATGATGCATTAGAATGCTTTGAGCTGTAAAATAGTAAAAAATGATTTCTAGCTTATACAATTTAAACAAAAGTCAGAGCATAATCTGTCAGAACGATGATGCCAGCAGCGCTCTTTATATCAATGATCCGAAGAAAGGTGGGGGACTTCAAAAACTCTTTTATACCCACCCACCTATCTCAGAACGAATCGAACGTTTGAAACACATGTAAAAAGAATCCAGAGAAATCTCTCTGGATTTTTGCTATGTTCAACATTTATAAATCTTGTAAATCAACGACTTCCAAACCTTCCTCTGTCAAACGATAGATACTCGTACAGACCTCTTTTAAGAAGCGTTTGTCATGTGAAACAGTGATCAGACCGCCGGGATAGGAGGCAAAGAGTTTTCTGATTTCAGGTTGAGAAGTGGGAGAAAAATTACGTGTGGGCTCATCCAGAAGGAGAAAGTTTGGTTTGCGCAACACTAAATCCAAAAGTAGGAGTTTGCCTTGTTGCCCGCCAGATAGGGAGCGGATTTGGTGGTGCATCTCTGGATAGCTGAAATTGAGACTGGCTAGGTGAGATTGGATTTTCTGTAGTTCCTCTTTTTGTCCAGTTTGGCTGAGATAGGCTACTGGAGATAAATCCAATTGTAGTTTTTTATGGTAATCTTGTGGCATAAAACCAAGTGAAATCTCTCTTTTGGCGCTGAGCAGTTGTTGCAACTTGGCTAACAGAGTTGATTTTCCAGCACCATTTGGCCCGATGATACCGATTTTATCTTGGCCACGGACCGTTAGCCGTAACTCCTGAGCTAAAATGCGCTTGCCAATGGATAGATTTTCTTTTTCCAGTTGGATTAAGACTTTAGAAGCCGCTAATGGCTGGATGTCTGAGAAGAAAAGTTGGATTTGTTCCTCTTCAAGTGGCTTTTGTATCATGGACTGAGCTTCCTTTTCAAAGCGTTTTTCTTGAGAGAGAACAGTTTTCATCTTTTTAGCCAATAGGCGACCGGCAGTACTGTCTTTGGTAGCTCGAAGTGCAGTTTCTACATTTTGCTTGACTCGGCGATGCTTTTCCATGGTTTTGTCATAGGCTCTCTGGTCGTTAGCAGCTTGCTGGCTTTGTCTTGCAAAATTAGCCTTTCTCTGCTCACTATAGCGATCATAGTCTAAATGCTCGACTAGCGTTTCCGCTTCTTTCCGATGCTTGACTAATCGCAAGTGGACAATAGTATCAGCCGTTTGAGAGAGAAAGTCTTCATCATGGGAAATGAAAATAACAGTTTGCCTAGTCTTTCGAATCTGACCTTTTAGCCAATCAACCGTCTCAAGGTCTAGGTCATTTGAAGGTTCATCTAAAAATAGAATCTCAAAAGGTTTTGCTAACTCGTGACTGAGCTGAATTTTCAAAGCTTCGCCCCCCGAGAGGCTACCAATTTCTTGGTCGCTAGCAAAACGGTCGCTATCAAAGTGCAACTCCTCAGCCAAGCGATAGAGAATACTGTAGTCTAAATCAGCGGAATCTAAAAAGAAGTAATCGTGTAGAGTTCTATTTTTTAGCTCCTCAGGTAACTTTTGAGGAATGTAGGCCAGTGACTGAAGGTCAGACTGGATGTCGCCCTTGATAGTGAAATCAGGCAATGCTTCCCCCATTAAAGCTCGCAGCAAAGTTGATTTACCATTTCCTTCTTCACCAATAATAGCAACCTTTTCCCCGTCTTGGATAGTCATGCTTAAGTCAGATACAAGGTCTCGCAGATCTTTGTTTTGCGTGATAGTTAGATGATTGATTTTTATCATATTGTCGCCCTTTCTAGAATGTCCATAGTGCATAACAAAAAGCTCTACTTTATCTAGTAGAGCCCAAAGTCACTGTAAAAAAATGCCATTATCCATGTCAAAAATCCCATCAATCTAGGTCAGTCTAACCCTATCCAAGTCAAGAGGAGCAGATGGTTAGCTTTCTAGTTTTTTGGATTTTCAAAGAGGATAAAGTACTAGAAAATCTAGTACAAAAAGAGCATGCAAAAAGAGACAAAAACAAGATCTACTAAATAAAGTTCTTTATTTGATAGACTTAGTTGTTCATGTCTTCCTTACCTCCGAGTATTAGTACCTCTATCCTATACCTTTAAGAAAATTTTGTCAATAGAAAATCCAAAATTCTAAACTCTAAAATCCAAAAACAGGTCCATAAAGAGTCAGTACGTGTTTGACGTGCTCGTAATGGAACTTGTCATAGTTGCGCCAAGCGGTGCGTGCTGGGTCGTTTAGTTTTAGGCTACCTAGTCCAATAAGTAGACTGGTACGTTGGTAAAATTTCTCAAGGTCGATTAAGATACTATTGTCAAGCTTTTCCGCTTTTTTAAGTTCCTTAAGAGTGCTGTTCAGCAGTTCTTGTAGACGGAAATCATCGGCTGTACCTTGTTTGCAGCTTTGGTAGCTTTTGTTTAACTCGGAAAGTAGTTGGTAAGCTTGGTTGATTAGTATTTTGTCTTCCATATGAGCATCCTCCTTGCTCTGATGTATTCTTGCCTATAGTATAGCACTAAACAGAAAATATGTCATAGTAAATATGTTAAAAAGTAGATTTTAATATCAAAGTTTGGAAAGCTGACTTGTAGCCTTTTCATGGTATAATCAAGTGAGTACATCTTTATGGAGGAAATATGAAGTTAAACATTCAAGAAATCCGTAAGCAGCCAGAAGGCCTACATTTTGAACAAGCTTTAGACCTGGCATCAGACTTACGTAACCGTAATCAAGAAATTATAGATGTCAAAGATATCCTTGCGGTAGGGAAGGTCCAATACGAAGACCGTATGTATTTCTTAGATTATCAACTATCTTACACCATTGTCCTTGCTTCCAGTCGCAGTATGGAGCCAGTTGAGTTGGCAGAGTCTTATCCAGTGACAGAGGTTTTCATGGAAGGCGCAACCAACCAACTAGATCAGGAAGTTTTAGACGATGACTTGGTCTTGCCTATCGAAAATGGGGAAATCGACCTTGCTGAGAGCGTAGCAGATAATATTCTGCTCAATATCCCAATCAAGGTCTTGACGGCAGAAGAAGAGGCGGGCCAAGGTTTTGTGTCAGGAAATGACTGGCAAATCATGACTGAAGATGAATACCAAGCCCAACAAGCAGTCAAGAAAGAAGAAAACAGTCCATTTGCTGGCTTGCAAGGACTGTTTGATGGAGACGAGTAGATGGTTTTATCTAAGAAACGTGCCCGTCATGTCATAGAGGAAATTATTGCCCTTTTTCCAGATGCTAAGCCTAGTCTTGATTTTACCAATCATTTTGAACTCTTGGTTGCGGTGATGTTGTCAGCTCAGACGACAGATGCAGCGGTAAATAAGGCCACACCAGGTCTCTTCGCTGCCTTTCCGACACCACAAGCCATGTCTGTCGCGACTGAAAGTGAAATTGCTTCACACATTTCTCGTCTGGGACTGTATCGAAATAAGGCTAAATTTCTTAAAAAATGTGCTCAACAGTTACTAGATGATTTTGATGGTCAAGTCCCTCAGACTCGAGAGGAATTAGAAAGTCTAGCGGGTGTTGGTCGTAAAACAGCAAATGTAGTATTGAGTGTGGGGTTTGGAATTCCTGCTTTTGCAGTGGACACTCATGTGGAGCGTATCTGTAAGCATCACGATATCGTTAAAAAATCAGCTACGCCACTTGAAGTAGAAAAACGTGTCATGGACGTCCTACCACCAGAAGAATGGTTAGCAGCCCACCAGGCCATGATTTACTTTGGACGAGCTATCTGTCATCCTAAAAATCCAGAATGTGACCACTATCCCCAGTTATATGATTTTAGCAATGTTTAAGCGGACTCTGAAAAAGTTTTTGCTTGATTTTAAGGGTGCTTTGTGCTATAGTAAATGATAACTAAATAGTCCTTTAAACCTGTCCCGTGAGGCAGGCAAGGAGCGCGATAAAGTAGAAGGGTGAAGTCTATACTGTTTACAGTAGGGCTCGCTTGGCTATACATTTCAAGTCTCCTTGTAGAAGGAGACTTTTCTTTTTGGAGGTTTGTCATGAAGACAAAAGAAGTTGTAGACGAATTGACTGTCAAACGAGCGATTACGCGAATTACTTATGAGATTATCGAGCGCAATAAAGATTTGAATAAAATTATCTTAGCTGGGATAAAAACGCGTGGTGTTTTCATCGCTCATCGTATCAAAGAACGCTTGGAGCAGTTGGAAAACATCACTGTTCCTGTTGTGGAATTGGACACCAAACCTTTCCGTGATGATGTTAAAAGCGGAGAAGATACTTCTTTGATTTCTGTTGATGTTACAGACCGTGAAGTTATCTTGGTGGATGATGTACTCTATACAGGCCGTACCATCCGCGCCGCTATTGATAACATTGTCGGCCATGGTCGTCCTGCGCGCGTGAGTCTTGCGGTGCTAGTTGACCGTGGACATAGAGAATTGCCTATTCGTCCAGATTACGTTGGGAAAAATATCCCAACCAGTCGTTCTGAAGAAATCATCGTAGAGATGACAGAACTTGATGGCCAAGACAGAGTTCTGATTACTGAAGACGCTTAGAAAGCTGAAGGAGTAGCCATGTCAGAAAATCAACAAGTATTGAACCATGTGGTTTCCATGGAAGACCTCACTGTCGATCAAGTGATGAAATTAATCAAACGAGGGATTGAGTTTAAAAACGGAGCTCAACTTCCCTACGAGAACAAACCTATCGTATCGAATCTCTTTTTTGAGGATTCTACACGAACACATAAGTCTTTTGAAGTGGCAGAGATTAAGCTAGGATTGGAGCGACTGGACTTTGATGTGAAGACTAGTTCGGTCAATAAGGGTGAGACACTGTATGATACCATCTTGACCCTATCTGCTCTAGGAGTGGATGTCTGTGTGATTCGCCACCCAGAGGTTGACTATTACAGAGAGTTGATTGCGAGTCCGTCGATTACGACTTCCATTATCAATGGTGGTGATGGCTCAGGTCAACATCCTAGCCAGAGCTTGCTTGATTTGATGACCATTTATGAGGAATTTGGGCACTTTGAGGGCCTTAAGGTTGCTATTGCAGGCGACTTGGACCACTCACGTGTTGCCAAATCCAATATGCAGATTTTGAAACGCTTGGGAGCTGAACTTTTCTTTGCAGGGCCTGAGGAATGGAGAAGTCAAGAGTTTGCGGACTATGGACAGTTTGTAACTATTGATGAGATTGTTGATCAGGTGGATGTTTTGATGTTACTCCGAGTTCAACATGAACGCCACGAAAGTGGAGCCGTTTTTTCAAAAGAAGATTACCATGCTCAACACGGCTTGAACCAAGAGAGATATAATCGCTTAAAAGAAACAGCAATCATTATGCATCCTGCTCCAGTTAATCGAGATGTGGAAATTGCTGACCATTTGGTTGAAGCGCCAAAATCACGCATTGTCCAGCAAATGACCAACGGTGTCTTTGTTCGAATGGCAATCTTAGAATCCGTACTGGCGAGTAGAAACGCCAATGAAAACACAAGACGTTAAAAGACGCCAGTGAGCGTCCACGAGAGGTGAAAATATGACAAAAAGACTTCTAGTATTAGAAGATGGCACAGTTTTTGAAGGCAAGGCCTTCGGAGCAGATATTGATGTAACAGGCGAAATCGTCTTTAACACAGGGATGACCGGCTACCAAGAATCCATTACAGACCAGTCTTATAATGGACAAATCTTGACTTTCACTTATCCTTTGGTGGGAAATTATGGAATAAATCGTGATGATTACGAATCCATCATTCCAACTTGTAAGGGAGTTGTCGTTTTCGAAGAAGCGCGTCGAGCTAGCAACTGGCGCAACCAAATGACGCTGGATGAATTTTTGAAAGCTAAGAAAATTCCGGGTATTTCAGGGATTGATACGCGTGCACTTACCAAGATTATCCGTAAGCATGGTACGATGCGTGCAACCTTGACTCACGTTGGGGACAGCATGGACCATGTGACGGATCAGCTCCAAGCAACAGTCTTGCCGACAGACAATATCAAGCAGGTTTCTACTAAAACTTCCTATCCAGCTCCTGGAGTTGGTTTGAGTGTGGTGCTAGTGGACTTTGGTCTCAAGCACTCAATCCTACGTGAACTTTCTAAGCGTAACTGTAACGTGACGGTTGTTCCTTATTCAACAACGGCAGAAGAAATTCTCCACCTCAATCCTGATGGAGTTATGTTGTCAAATGGTCCAGGAAACCCAGAAGACGTTCCAGAAGCACTGGATATGATTCGTGGTGTGCAAGGAAAAATTCCAATTTTTGGTATCTGTATGGGACACCAACTCTTTGCCATGGCAAATGGGGCTAAGACCTACAAGATGAAGTTTGGTCACCGTGGCTTTAACCACGCGGTACGTGAGATTGCAACAGGACGTGTAGACTTTACTAGCCAAAACCATGGTTATGCAGTTAGCCGTGAGGACTTGCCAGAACACTTGATCATTACCCACGAAGAAATCAATGACAAGTCAGTTGAAGGAGTTCGACACAGATACCAACCAGGTTTCTCTGTGCAATTCCACCCAGATGCAGCTCCTGGTCCACACGATGCTAGCTACCTATTTGACGAGTTTATCGAGATGATGGAAGCTTTTAAACAAGCAAACTAAGAACGAGTAAAAGCTCGTCGGAGAATTTATGTAACTGAACACGAACGGAAAGCTCGGAATTTAGAGAAACCAACCTGGATTGTCAATCCTTCCTTGGTTTCCTAAAATTCAATCGCTTTCTATTCGTCCTTTGCATCTTATTTAATGGCAGCCTGAGAGTTGCTGAATAGAAAGGCAGGTCGTTTCTTTTAGTCGCTATTGGGCGAACTAAAAACTCCCTGCACTAGATTTTTTATCGAAAAATATCGTTTCTCTAAAAAATCGTCGGAGAATTTATTTAATGTCGCTCTGTGAGGCGACGAATAGAAAGGAGAAGATACATTGTTCGCGAAAGTGAACACGCCCTAAGAACTGTGTGAAAAAGATAAACATCGTCTGGACGCTAAAGGCGTCTGCACCGAGTTTCCTATTTTCACTGTGTTCTTTACGGGCTTTGTATCATAAACTATGCCTAAACGTACTGATATTCAAAAAATTATGGTGATTGGTTCTGGTCCGATTATTATTGGTCAGGCTGCTGAGTTTGACTATGCTGGGACCCAAGCCTGCTTGTCTTTGAAAGAGGAAGGTTATGAAGTTGTCTTGGTGAACTCAAACCCTGCCACCATCATGACGGACAAGGAGATTGCGGACAAGGTCTACATCGAGCCAATCACACTTGAGTTTGTAACTCGTATTCTCCGTAAGGAACGTCCAGATGCTTTGCTTCCAACTCTTGGTGGTCAAACAGGGCTCAATATGGCCATGGAATTGTCTAAGAATGGCATTCTAGATGAATTGGGTGTCGAACTACTGGGAACTAAATTGTCTGCCATTGACCAAGCAGAGGACCGTGACCTCTTTAAACAATTGATGGAAGAGCTTGAGCAGCCAATTCCAGAATCTGAAATTGTCAACACAGTGGAAGAAGCTGTTGCCTTTGCGGCATCAATCGGCTACCCTGTTATCGTTCGTCCAGCCTTTACCCTAGGTGGTACTGGTGGTGGTATGTGTGCCAACGAGGAAGAACTTCGTGAAATCGCTGAAAATGGGTTGAAACTGTCACCTGTTACCCAATGTTTGATTGAACGTTCCATTGCAGGTTTCAAGGAAATCGAGTACGAAGTCATGCGCGATTCAGCTGATAATGCTTTGGTTGTTTGTAACATGGAAAACTTTGACCCAGTTGGAATTCACACAGGGGATTCCATTGTATTTGCACCTGCTCAAACCATGTCCGACTATGAAAACCAAATGCTACGTGATGCGAGCTTGAGCATCATTCGTGCCCTCAAAATTGAAGGTGGATGTAACGTTCAGCTAGCCCTTGATCCGCATAGCTTCAAGTACTATGTTATCGAAGTAAACCCTCGTGTATCGCGTTCGTCAGCCCTTGCTTCTAAGGCGACGGGTTATCCGATTGCCAAATTGGCTGCCAAGATTGCCGTTGGTTTGACTCTGGATGAGGTCATCAACCCAGTTACAGGTTCAACCTATGCCATGTTTGAGCCAGCCCTTGACTACGTCGTTGCTAAGATTCCACGTTTCCCATTTGACAAGTTTGAAAAAGGTGAGCGTCGTCTTGGGACCCAAATGAAGGCGACTGGAGAAGTCATGGCTATTGGTCGTAACATTGAGGAGTCACTTCTCAAGGCATGTCGTTCACTTGAAATTGGCGTTCACCATAATGAAATGCCTGAACTGGCAACCGTTTCTGATGATGCCTTGATTGAAAAGGTTGTCAAGGCTCAAGATGACCGTCTCTTCTACGTATCAGAAGCCATTCGCCGTGGTTACACACCAGAAGAAATTGCTGAATTGACAAAGATTGATATCTTCTATCTGGATAAACTCTTGCACATCTTTGAAATTGAGCAAGAATTAGGTGCCCATCCACAAGATCTAGAAGTCTTGAAAACAGCTAAACTCAATGGATTTTCAGACCGTAAGATTGCGGAACTCTGGAAAACTACAGCTGACCAAGCTCGCCAACTACGTTTGGAAAACAAGATTGTTCCAGTCTATAAGATGGTCGATACCTGTGCAGCGGAGTTTGACTCTGAAACACCATACTTCTATTCAACATATGGATGGGAAAATGAGTCTATCAAGTCTGATAAGGAATCTGTCCTTGTCCTAGGTTCAGGTCCAATCCGTATCGGTCAAGGGGTTGAATTCGACTATGCAACTGTTCACTCTGTTAAGGCGATTCAGGCTGCTGGCTACGAAGCCATCATCATGAACTCAAACCCAGAGACCGTTTCAACAGACTTCTCTGTGTCTGATAAACTCTACTTTGAACCATTGACATTTGAAGATGTGATGAATGTTATTGACTTGGAGCAACCAAAAGGTGTTATTGTTCAGTTTGGTGGTCAAACAGCTATCAACCTTGCGGAGCCCTTGGCAAAAGCAGGTGTGACCATTCTTGGTACGCAAGTCGCTGACTTAGACCGTGCCGAAGACCGTGACCTCTTCGAACAAGCCCTTAAAGATTTGGATATTCCACAACCACCAGGACAAACAGCAACCAATGAAGAAGAAGCTGTGCTTGCTGCTCGCAAGATTGGTTTCCCAGTCCTCGTTCGTCCATCTTATGTCTTGGGTGGACGTGCCATGGAAATCGTTGAAAACGAAGAAGATCTCCGTTCTTACATGCGTACCGCTGTTAAGGCCAGTCCAGACCACCCAGTCCTTGTTGACTCTTACATCGTTGGGCAAGAGTGTGAAGTTGATGCCATTTCAGATGGAAAAAATGTCCTCATCCCTGGTATCATGGAGCATATCGAACGTGCTGGTGTCCACTCAGGTGACTCAATGGCCGTTTACCCCCCACAAACCTTGTCTCAAAAGGTGCAGGAAACCATCGCAGACTATACTAAACGCCTAGCAATCGGCCTCAACTGTCTTGGGATGATGAACATCCAGTTTGTCATCAAGGATGAAAAAGTCTATGTTATTGAGGTCAATCCACGTGCCAGCCGTACCGTACCATTCCTTTCAAAAGTAACCAATATCCCTATGGCTCAGGTAGCAACTAAGCTCATTCTTGGTCAAAAACTTGGAGAACTTGGTTACCAAGATGGACTTTACCCTGAAAGTACTCGCGTTCATATCAAGGCTCCAGTCTTCTCCTTCACCAAGTTAGCTAAGGTAGATAGCTTGCTCGGTCCTGAAATGAAATCAACAGGTGAAGTCATGGGTTCTGATACAACTCTTGAAAAAGCTCTCTATAAAGCTTTTGAAGCTTCTTACTTACACTTGCCAACCTTTGGTAACGTTGTATTTACCATCGCTGATGATGCTAAAGAAGAAGCCTTGGACTTGGCTCGTCGTTTCCAAAATATCGGTTACGGTATCCTCGCGACAGAAGGAACTGCAGCCTTCTTTGCTAGCCATGGATTGCATGCTCAGCCTGTTGGTAAGATCGGTGACGATGAACAAGATATCCCAAGCTTTGTCCGCAAAGGGAAAATCCAAGCGATCATCAATACTGTCGGAACCAAACGAACTGCTGACGAAGATGGTGAGCAAATCCGTCGTTCAGCCATTGAACACGGTGTACCACTCTTTACAGCTCTAGATACAGCTAATGCCATGCTCAAGGTGCTAGAAAGCCGTAGTTTTGTCACAGAAGCGATCTAGTTGAGAAAGAATATTCACAGCTTTAAAGCCAGCGTCAAAAAACGCTGGCTTTTGCAATACAGATATTGCTTATTTGAACTATCATTCTTTCCTTAAGAATCATTCTAAATTGTGATATAATAAGGGAGAATTGGAAATAGGAAACTATTTTCATGATATTTTCAAAAAATCCCATTAAGAAAATAGGTAAAGACAGATTAGAAAGTGTAAAATTCCGATGTCTTCTTACAAAAAAGTCTCTCTTTCTGAGATCAACCAATCTATTGAAACTCCCAATAACAATCATTTTTGGCAAAATCTAAAAGCTTTTTTAGGACCTGGAGCCCTTGTAGCAGTTGGTTATATGGATCCTGGAAACTGGATTACCAGTGTGGTTGGTGGTGCTTCCTACAAATATAGTCTCTTATTTGTTATTTTGATTTCATCCATCATTGCTATGCAGTTACAACAGATGGCTGGGAAGCTCGGTATCGTAACTAAGATGGACCTAGCCCAGGCAACTGCACATCATGCTCCCAAGTGGCTTCGTTATAGTTTATGGGTGATTTTAGAATTAGCTTTAATGGCGACCGACTTAGCTGAGGTTCTAGGCTCAGCGATTGCCTTAAATCTTTTATTTAAAATACCGATTATGATTGCTATCCTTCTAACCGTTTTAGATGTATTTTTGTTACTTTTATTGATGAAATTTGGCTTCAAAAAAATTGAAGCCATTGTTACGACCCTTATTTTAACCATATTAGCCATCTTTACCTATCTGGTAGCTTTATCCAATCCAAGTATTCAGGGTATCTTTGGTGGTTATTTACCGACTTCAACTTTATTTGAAACACCGTTACCAGGTCATGAAAGCCAATTGACCTTGGCTCTAGGAATTGTGGGAGCGACAGTCATGCCCCATAATCTCTATCTTCATTCCTCCCTATCCCAAACAAGGAAAATCAATCACAAAGATAAGAAGGATGTTCGAAAAGCCGTGCGTTTTATGACCTGGGATTCAAATCTTCAGTTGTCCCTAGCCTTTATTGTCAATTCCTTGCTTCTTATTTTAGGGGCATCTCTCTTTTTTGGTCATTCATCTGAAATTTCGGCATTCTCCCAAATGTACAATGCTTTACAGGATTCGACGATAGCAGGAGCAATAGCTAGCTCAACTCTGTCAACTTTGTTTGCTTTGGCCCTCTTAGCAAGTGGTCAAAATTCTACCATCACAGGCACCTTGACAGGTCAGATTGTTATGGAAGGTTTCTTGCATCTGAAATTACCTCAGTGGATTATCCGTATCGGGACACGTATTTTTGCCTTGCTACCTGTGATTATAGTTGCCGTCTTGTTTGGGCATCAAGAAAAAACCTTGGATCAGTTATTGGTCTATTCGCAGGTCTTTCTTTCAATCGCTCTTCCGTTTTCAATTTTCCCCTTAATTTATCTGACCTCTAAGAAGTCACTGATGGGAGAATTTACCAATGCCAAGTGGAACACAATCCTAGGTTACGCAGTTTCCATTATCTTGACCATTCTCAATATCAAGCTTCTTTTCGATATTTTTTAAACTCGTTTGAAATCAATTATAGTGTCAGCGTGAAGGTTGACAACATAGAAAGTAGTAGTGATTGGTTCATAAAAAGAAGTACAAAAAAAGAACAGTGGTAACTGTTCTTTTTTATCATTATTTGAGACCGTATTTTTTGTTGAAACGATCCACGCGTCCATCTGCTTGAGTGAACTTTTGACGTCCAGTGTAGAATGGGTGTGAGTCTGATGAAATTTCCACACGGATCAATGGGTAAGTTTCGCCTTCGAACTCAACAGTTTCGTTAGAGCGTTTTGTTGAACCGCTAAGGAATTTGTAACCAGTAGTTGTGTCCATGAAGACAACTGGGCGATATTCTGGATGGATATCTTTTTTCATTTTGCAATATTTCCTTTCTGCCATGGTCTCTTTGCGAGCCATAGATTGTTACCATACTAGTCTATCAGATTCTGATAAGTTTGGCAAGTCTTTTCCCTGATTTTATTAAAAATCTTGATAAAAAATCACTCCAGTGTTTACTGGAGTGAGGGTAGAAGAATGATTAGTTCTCTTGATTTGGAGCTTTTTCTTCTTGTTGATTTTTTACTTCTGTTTCTTTTACTGGTTCTGCGTTTTCTTCTGCTGATTTAGCCTCTTTTTCAGTTTCAGTAGGTTCTGTTTCTGTTGATTCTGTTACAGTTTCAGCTTCAGCCTCTGTTTCTGTTGGTTCGGCTACTGGCTCAGCTTCTGTTTTTGTTTCAGATTCAGATTCAGTAGTTTCTTCTTTTACTGGTTCTGCGTTTTCTGCTGCTGATTCAGCTTCCACATTAGCTGGTTCCTTAGCTTCTTCTTTTTGCTCGGTTTCCTCTTTAGCTGTCTCCGTTTTTTCAGCAGTAGTTTCTTCTTTTTTACGTTCTTGAGATTCTTTTTTGATTTCTTCGACCGCAGTTTTAACGGTAGAGCTTGTTACACGTCCGACAGTTTGAGCAAAATCTTTACCAGACTCAGCTAATTCAGTAAATGATTCTTTTGTAATTTTACCACCTGACATTGCCAAGAGACCAGTTACAACTAGTGCAATGCTAGCAAGAATGGCTAAAATCAAACCAAAGCCGATTGAAATGCCATATCCACCAAAGTTAGACATGTACTTATTTACATTAAAGAGACTATTTAGTGTAACGAGAGTTGCAATTGCACCCGCGACAATGACACCAATTGAGAATCCCTTAGACATTGCTTTATTCATATTATTCAAGCACGCAAGAACAATAGACACAATAGCTGCGATAATGACAAACCACCCATCTCCTTGGTAACCATTCACGCTATAGGACCCAAAAGAACCTGCATTTAAACTAGCCCATGGCAAGAGTGAACCAAGGATTGCTACTCCAGCAGAAATGAGGATAAACAAACGATTTTTTTCCATTATTAAGTCTCCTTTTATTCAGTTTGATTTATTATACCATAAACTGAGGTACAAAGAAACCGTATATTTTAAGAATCTAGCATATAAAAGGCCAAGAAAATTCTTTCTTAGCCTTGGTGAATCTGTAGAGCCTCTTTCAGTTCTTTGTATATTTGTTCGTTTTCTTCTGGACTATAGGAATTGGCGCCACTGGCTAATGGATGCCCACCCCCGTCGTGTCGTTTGGCAATCTCATTGATAGGAGTGATTTTACTGCGCATTCGCACACGGAAGTGACCATCAGCTTGTTCAACAAAGATAGCCCAAGCCTTAACAGTATCAATTCGACCAGGTGCACCGACAATCGCTGCGGTTTCAGCGTCGGTAACATTGTACTGTTTCAAGATTTCTTGACTGAGAAGAACGCGAGCAGCTCCGTTTTCATCAACTTCTAGATGGTCGTAGATGTAGCCTTGAAGTTTTGCAATCTTGAAGCTCATGGTATCCATTTGACGAGACAGTCCAGCAAAGTCAAAATCAATTTCTCGGAGCTGGCCAGCTATTCTAAAGGTACGAGCACTAGTTGAAGGGTAGAGAAAACGCCCTGTGTCCCCGACAATTCCTGCATAGAGAAGTCGTGCCGCTTCACTAGATAAAGCTAGCTGATTTTCTTGAGCAAATAATGCAATCATTTCACTGGCACTGCTTGAACTTGTATCCACCCAAGATAGGTCACCATAGATATCATCGTTTGGATGGTGATCGATTTTGATGGTGAAATCAGCTTGTTCGTAGCGTTTATCATCGATACGAGGACGATTTGCTGTATCACAAATAATAGCAAGAGCTTCGTGGTAGTCACTGTCTTGGACAGTATCCATTTCCGCCATCCATGTTAGAGTTGGTTCGTTATAACCAACTACTTTGATGGTCTTTTCTGGAAAATGGTGAGTGAGAAGAGCTTTCAAACCTACCTGACTCCCTAAGGCATCAGGGTCTGGTTTCATATGACGGTGAATGATAATGGTATCGTATTCTTTGATTTTCTCTAAGATTTGCTGGCAAATTTCCATAAATAACCTCAATTCTTTCTCATTTCATTGTAGCACAAGAATTTTTATTTTTAAAATGAAAAAGATATGATATAATGGAGAAAGATAAATTGAGGAGGACGATATGGCATTAGCAAAAATTGTATTTGCCAGTATGACCGGTAATACCGAAGAAATTGCAGATATTGTAGCAGATAAATTGCGTGACTTGGGCTTGGATGTCGATGTTGATGAATGTACGACTGTTGACGCTTCAGACTTCTTGGAAGCGGATATCGCGATCGTTGCGACCTATACTTATGGCGATGGAGAATTGCCAGATGAGATGATGGACTTCTACGAAGACCTAGCTGATCTCAACTTGAATGGCAAAATCTACGGAGTAGTCGGTTCAGGAGATACCTTCTACGACGAATTCTGTAAGGCTGTTGATGACTTTGATCGTGTATTTGTAGCGACAGGAGCTGAAAAAGGTTCAGAGTGTGTTAAAGTAGACCTTTCTGCCGAAGAAGAAGACATCGAACGTTTGGAACAATTCGCAGAAGAATTGGCTGCAAAAGTAGGATAAGAATCAAACTGCACTGGCTGGAAGAAGTCAGTGCTTTTTTTATTAGTTATTTTGGGATTTTACTAGCCTATTTAGAGGCTTTTTGATACAATAATTCAAATAAAGGAGGAGACTGTATGAACTTAGATATTATTCGGCAAGAAATTGATCAAATTGACGATCAAATTGTCAAGCTCCTAGAAGAACGGATGCAGTTGGTTGAGGGTGTAGTTGCCTATAAGAAAGCATCAGGAAAATCTATTTTAGATACTAAGAGAGAAGAAGTTATTTTTGATAAAGTCAGAAATCGAGTAGAAGATAAGCGTTATCAGGAGACTATTGTCGCGACTTTTTCAGACATTCTCAAACGTTCGCGTGATTATCAGGATCAAAACATCAAATGAAAAAAGAACAATTCTATCCGCTAGGGATTTTTTTAGCTGCTATGTCGGGTGGCCTTGTCCGCTATTTTTTATCTAGTCAGTTGCCAGTCAGTCCTGACTTTCCATGGGGAACCCTCCTTGTCAACTATCTGGGAATTTTCTGCTTGGTCTATCTGGTAAAAGGCTATCTGGTCTATAAGGGAACTAGTAAAGGCTTGGTTTTGGCGCTGGGTACAGGATTTTGTGGTGGCTTGACAACTTTTTCTAGCCTAATGCTTGATGCAGTAAAACTGCTTGATACCGGGCGTTATCTTAGCTTAGGCATCTACTTATTTTTGAGCATCGGTGGAGGCCTACTCTTAGCTTATGTTCTAGGGAGGAAGAAATGGTAGTCGTTTATCTTGCAATCGCCTGCGGGTTCGGAGCCCTAGTGCGGTATTTCTTTTCCCGATACAATCAAGCTTCTAAATTTCCCCTAGGAACTCTCGTCGCCAATCTTCTCGGTTGCTTTTTGATTGGCTTGCTCTACAATCATGTGGAGTCCAAGGAAGTCTATGCTATCCTAGCGACAGGTTTTTGTGGAGGGTTGACGACCTTTTCAACCTTGAATGACGAGCTGCAAAAACTGTTAAGTGACAAGAAGGTATTTTATAGCTATTTAGCCTCAACATACATAGGCGGTTTTCTAGCGATTTTTTTAGGAATTCTGCTATAAATTTCTTTACTTTTAGGTGGAAATTTGGTAAACTGTATCTTGTGTGTAATGGACGCACAAAAATACAGTTTATCCGCTGAGGAAGGTTCCTCAAGATTGACAAAGATAGGAGAATAAAATGAATCCATTAATCCAAAGCTTGACTGAAGGTCAACTTCGTACAGATATCCCATCATTCCGTCCTGGTGACACAGTTCGTGTACACGCGAAAGTTGTCGAAGGTAACCGTGAACGTATCCAGATTTTTGAAGGTGTTGTTATCGCACGTAAAGGTGCAGGCATCTCAGAAAACTACACAGTTCGTAAAATCTCTAACGGTGTAGGTGTTGAGCGTATCTTCCCAATCCACACTCCACGTGTTGAAAAGATCGAAGTTGTTCGTTACGGTAAAGTACGTCGTGCGAAATTGTACTACTTGCGTGCACTTCAAGGTAAGGCAGCTCGTATCAAAGAAATCCGTCGTTAATTCGACTAAAAAACTCTGCTTACCCAGCAGGGTTTTTCTCTAGCTCCCTTAGTTCAATGGATATAACAACTCCCTCCTAAGGAGTAGTTGCAGGTTCGATTCCTGCAGGGGGCAGTACTAGTCACAAAAACACTGGATAACCAGTGTTTTTTTTTGACCAAATTTTGAACAACTTCATAAGATATCCATGGTGTGGTATAATTAGATTTGACAATAAAATGACTTCCATTTTAATCCAAATAATTTTAGAATTGAAACACCTTCTGCTAATAGAAGTCATAAGTTTGAATAGGAGACAAGATGGATATTTTCGATATTGTTCAAAATGGGACATATAATGATTTTATAGAAAATTACAATGGTGACATAAAACAAATTGATAAATATACAAAACTTAATTTGTTATGTATAGCCATGCTTAATGATGATTTACCAGAAGAGAAATTGAAAATTATTAAATATCTGCTTTCTGAGAAAGTAGAGGTAAATTTTTTGTCAAAAAAAGAAAACAGAAATGCTCTTCATTATTTCTTCCAAGCCAATTGGCGGCCTAAAATAGCATATGCATATGAGGTGGTGAAATTACTTGTTGGGGCAGGAATAGATGTAAATGCAGTTGACAAATTTGGTTCTATTCCGATGACTTACTCAGTAACGTTATTAAAATTAGCAACGGATGAGTTAGAACCTCTATATAAGCTTTTACTGGAGGCCGGTTCGGATTATAAGTTAAAAAATAAATCTGGGAAATCGTG